>JALOLG010000392.1 GCA_025456105.1 Ilumatobacteraceae bacterium
CCTGCAGGGCAACGTGGTGTGGCTCCCCGCCCTCGTGCTCGCCGCCGGGTTCACGGCGGGCGGGTGGACCGGCGCGCACGTGGCCGTGAAGGGGGGCGATCGGGTGATCCGGGTGGTGATGGTGGTGGCCGTGCTCGCCCTCTCCGGCCGCCTCCTCGGCCTCTACTGACTCGAGTTCTCGTGATTGGGGGGTGTCGATACGACACCCCCCAATCACGAAAGCGAGATGTGAAGTGGCGGAAACCTGGCGTTCACAACGGGTCCGTACGTTCGGACCCGTGCACCGCCTGACCGCCAGCCCGGCCACCTGCTACTGGGGGTACATCGATCCCGACCAGCCGCCGGTGCTCACCGTCGATTCGGGCACCGAGCTCGTGATCGAGGCCGTCACGCACCACGCCGGCGACGCGCCCGACCTGCTGATGGACGACGGCGTGCGGGCGATCTGGGACGGCATCCCCGAGCCCGAGCGCGGTCCGGGCGTGCACATCCTCACGGGGCCGATCCGGGTGGAGGGTGCGCGGCCGGGCGACACCTTGCGGGTCGACCTGCTCGGGCTGACGCCCCGGCTCCCGTTCGGGTCGAACTGCGCGGCGAACTGGGGGCTGTTCTACGAGGCGTTCGGCAAGGAGCGCATCACGATCTACGAGCTGGAGGGCGCAGCGGGCGGGGCGGCCGCGTTCGGCACGTCGGCGACACCGATCTTCGGCTTCGACTTCGACGCCCGCCCGCTGTACGACCTGCCGGGGGTGATCTCGCCCCCGAACCCGGCCCGCCGCGAGCGCTTCGGTCGACCGGTGAAGGTGCCGGTGCGGCCGCACCTGGGGGTGATGGGCGTCGCACCGGGCGAGCCCGGCCGGCGCAGCAGCATCCCGCCCGGTGTGTTCGGCGGCAACGTCGACAACTGGCGCTTCGGTGCCGGCGCCACGGTGCACTACCCGGTCTTCGCCGACGGCGCGCTGTTCTACGTGGGTGATCCGCACTTCGCGCAGGGTGACGGCGAGATCTGCGGCACGGCGATCGAGGCCTCGCTCGACGTGCGACTGCGGCTGTCGATCGTGCGCGAGCCGGCAGCGCGCACGCCGCTGCTGCTCTGCGGTGGCACCTGGTACACGCACGGCTTCGGTGACGATCTCGACGCGGCGATGTCGATGGCGGCCGACGAGATGCTCCGGTTCCTCGTCGATCGCGGCGGCTTCACGATGGACGAGGCGTACTCGCTCGCGTCGGTGGCGATGGACCTGGGGGTCACCCAGGTGGTCGACGGCACGCTCGGCTGCCACGCCGGCATGTCCGTCGACATCGTCGGCCGATGACCCGAGTGCCATCGTCCGATCGAGTGCGAACGGCGCGCACCTCGGTCCGCTGGCACTCGGACGGGATGGGAAGATCGTGACGTGAACCTGACGCCTCACGAGGTCGACCGGCTCCTGGTGCACGTCGCGGCCGACGTGGCCGAGCGGCGCCGTGACCGCGGCCTCAAGCTGAACCACCCCGAAGCGGTGGCCATCATCACGCGCTGGGTGCTCGAGGGCGCCCGCGACGGACGATCGGTCGCCGACCTCATGCAGGCCGGGCGGCACGTCGTCGGCCGTGACGAGGTGATGGACGGGGTGGCCGAGATGATCCCGGAGGTGCAGGTGGAGGCGACGTTCCCCGACGGCACGAAGCTCGTCACGATCCACGAGCCGATCACGTGAGCGAGGTGCCGTTCGTGCCGGGCCAGGTGCTGGGCCCCGACGACCCCGCCCTCGCGGAGGTCGAGCTGAACGCCGGGCGCGCCGCGGTGCGGCTCCGGGTGGAGAACACCGGCGACCGCCCCGTGCAGGTGGGCTCGCACTACCACTTCGCCGAGGCCAACCCGGCCCTCGAGTTCGACCGGGTCGCGGCGCGCGGGTTCCGGCTCGACGTGCCGGCGGGCACTGCGGTGCGCTTCGAACCCGGGATCGTCGCTGAGGTGGCGCTGGTGGCGCTCGGTGGCCGGCGGGTGGTGGCGGGGCTGCGGGGCGAGGTCGCGGGCCCGCTCGACGCGGACGGAGGTGCCTCGTGATCCGGGTGCCGCGCGATCGCTATCGGGCGCTCTACGGCCCCACCACCGGCGACCGCATCCGCCTGGCCGACACCGACCTGCTCGTCGAGGTCACCGACGACCGCTGCGCCGGCGGCGACGAGGCCGTCTTCGGCGGCGGCAAGGTGATCCGCGAGTCGATGGGGCAGTCGGTCGCCACCCGCGCGGAGGGTGCGCCCGATCTCGTGATCACCGGTGCGGTGATCCTCGACCACTGGGGTGTGGTGAAGGCCGACGTCGGCGTGCGCGACGGCCGGATCGTGGGCATCGGCCGGGCGGGCAACCCCGACACGATGGACGGCGTCGACCCGGCACTCGTGATCGGGCCGTCGACCGAGATCGTCGCGGGCAACGGGCGGATCCTCACGGCCGGTGCGATCGACTGCCACGTGCACCTCATCTGCCCGCAGCAGCTCGAGGAGGCCCTCACCGCCGGGATCACCACGATCATCGGCGGCGGCACCGGCCCGGCCGAGGGCACCAAGGCCACCACCGTCACGCCGGGCGCCTGGCACCTGGCGCGCATGCACGAGGCGCTCGACCACTGGCCGGTCAACGTGGTGCTGCTCGGGAAGGGCAACACCGTCAGCACCGAGGCGCTGTGGGAGCAGCTCCGCGGTGGTGCCGGGGGGTTCAAGCTCCACGAGGACTGGGGCACCACGCCGGCGGCGATCG
>JALOLG010000393.1 GCA_025456105.1 Ilumatobacteraceae bacterium
GACGAGGGCCTGGCGGCGGCGCTCGCCGACGCCCTTCAGCCGCCCGACGTCGATGCCGGCGAGGTCGCGCAGCGTGAGCGGTGCCGTCACCGGTTCGACGGGGTCACTCGACACCGATGAGGAACGGGTAGAGGGGCTGGCCTCCCTCGTGCACCTCGACCTCGACGTCGGACCGGTCGTCGGCGAGCCAGCCCACCACGGCCGCGAGATCGTCCGGATCGGCGTCGGCGCCCACGACGAGGGTGACGAGGTCGCCCGACTCGCGGAGCAGGTGCTCGAGCAGCCGGATCGCCGCCTCGCTGGCGCTCGTGCCGATCGCGACCACGCCGTCGCCGCGCACGAGCCCGATCCAGTCACCCGCCGCGACCTCGCCGGCGTCGGTGCGGCTCGCCCGGACGGCTCGGGTGACCTCACCGGTGCGGACGCCGTCGGCGGCAGCCCGCATGGACTCGAGGTTCGACGCGACCGCCGCGTCGGGGTCGTAGGCCACCAGGGCGGCGAGACCCTCGGGCATCGACACCGTCGGGAGCACCGTGACCGACTTCGAGGTGAGCGCATCGAGCTGCTCGGCCACGGGCACGATGTTCTTGTTGTTCGGCAGCACGACCACGGCGTCGGACGGCGCCGCCTCGACGGCGGCGAGCAGCTCGGCGGTCGACGGGTTGAGCGTCTGTCCACCGGCGACCACGCGCTGCACCCCGAGCCCGGCGAACAGCTCGGTGAGCCCCGGGCCGCTCGACACGGCCACGATCGCCGTCCGGACCGTCGGGCCGCCGTGGAGGGCGGCTTCGCGCAGGGCGTGCTCCTCGGCCACCTCGTCGAACAGGTCGGTGACGCGGATCTGGCGGGGGCGCCCACCGAGGTCGAGCGCCACCTCCACCGCCGCGCCGATGTCGTTGGTGTGCACGTGGCAGTTCCAGACGCCGCCGCCGCCGACGACGACGATCGAGTCGCCGATCTCGCCCCACCGGTGCTTGAA
Organism: Ilumatobacteraceae bacterium; assembly: GCA_025456105.1. Lineage (GTDB taxonomy): Bacteria > Actinomycetota > Acidimicrobiia > Acidimicrobiales > Ilumatobacteraceae. Next base: position 980 of record JALOLG010000393.1, read on the forward strand.
GTCGTCGATCAGCACGTCGGGGAGCTCGCAGAAGTACATCACCTCGTAGCGCAGCTCGCTGACGTCGACGCCGCCGTCGAGCGCGTGGCGGTGGGCCACCACCTCGAGCTGCTCCAGGCTCGGGCCGTGATCGTCGGGATCGGGCTCGGGCAGCGGCTCGCCGTCGACGACGTGGAGCGCCGCGTCGAGGAACAGGAGGAACCCGGCACCGCCGGCGTCGACGACGCCGGCGTCCTTCAGGACCGGGAGCATCTCGGGCGTGCGGTCGAGCGCGGACCGCCCGGCGTCGCGCGCCGCGCGCAGCACCTCGACGAGCGTGCCACCGGCCGCGGCCGCCTCACGAGCGGCCTCTGCGCTCTCACGCACGACGGTGAGGATCGTGCCCTCGATCGGCTTGAGCACCGCCTGGTAGGCACCCGTCGCCGCTGCCGAGAGCGCCTCGGCGGCCTTGTGCGCGCCGGCGTCGATCCGCTCGCGCGACGACTCGACGATCGGGCTGGTGTCCTTGAGGGTGGCGGCCACGCCGCGCATGATCTGGCTGAGGATGACCCCGCTGTTGCCGCGAGCGCCCATGAGCGAGCCATGGCTGATCGCGTCGCAGGTGGCGTCGAGGTCGTGGGGCGCGCCGTCGAGCTCGGCGACCACGGCGTCGAGCGTGCGGGCCATGTTGGTGCCCGTGTCGCCATCGGGCACCGGGTACACGTTGAGCCGGTTGATCCCCGGGGCGTGCGCACGGACCGTGTCGCGGAACGTCGTGACGACCTGCCGGAGGGCCGCGGCGTCGAGCCGCTCGAGCGTGGGCACCGCACCAGCGTACTGGTCGTGGAGTTTTCGGATCCGCTGGTAGCATTCCGGGGTCCTGACGGGCCGTGCGCCCACCGGGGCGGACCACCGATCCGTGGATCTCGTGCAAGCAAGCGTGCAAGGAACTCGTGATGGCATCGACCTGTGAACTGTGTGGCAAGGGCCCGTCGTGGGGCATGTCGGTGTCGCACTCGCACCGTCGCACCAAGCGCCGCTGGAACCCGAACATCCAGCGCGTCCGCGCCGTCGTGGGGGGCAGCCCGAAGCGGATGAACGTCTGCACGAGCTGCATCAAGTCGGGCAAGGTCGTCAAGGCCGGCTGAGCCCAGCGATGCAGGGCGTCATCAAGGCCTACGACCCGGCCACCGGCACCGGTGTCGTCATGTGCGACACCGATCTGGCCGACTACGACCTCGCCGCCGACGCGCTCGCCGGCTCGATCTTCCGCATGCTGCGCCAGGGCCAGCGGGTGATCTTCGACCTCGACGACGTCGGGCGGGCCACGCGGCTGCGCCTCGGCTCCGAGGTCGACATGCAGACGCCCGGCCACTGAGCCACGACGGGACGATCGTCCCGATCTGTCCCAACGATCGCTGGGGCTGTGTCATCGCTGGTCCGATCGGCAAGACTCGCGGCCATGAGTGGCACGACGACCAACCAGCGGCTCCTCGACTGGGTCGAGGAGTGGGCAGCGATCCTCCAGCCCGCCTCCATCCACTGGTGCGACGGGTCGGCGGAGGAGTACGACGAGCTCGCCCGCCTGCTGGTCGACGGCGGCACGTTCACCCGACTCGACGAGGCCAAGCGCCCGAACAGCTACTGGGCGCACTCCGATCCGGGCGACGTCGCCCGCGTGGAGGACCGCACGTTCATCTGCTCCGAGCGCGAGATCGACGCCGGCCCCAACAACAACTGGCGCGACCCGGCCGAGATGCGCGCCGAGATGCTGCGCCTCTAC
>JALOLG010000038.1 GCA_025456105.1 Ilumatobacteraceae bacterium
GGTGGCATCGGTGAGGACAACGACTGGACCCTCACGATCGTGCGCACCGAGCTGGGCGAAGAGGTCATCAACCGGATGATCGCCGACGGCTCGATCATCGCCCGTCCGGCGCAGGAAGACGAGAAGGCGATGAAGCTGCTGCGGATGCTCTCGATCGTGAGCCGCCGTCGCTGGCCCGAGTTCGCCGACCGGGCACCGGCGATCGGCGTGCCGCCGCCCAAGGCGAAGGCCGCGCCCGCCCCCGCCGGCTGATCCCGGTCAGGGGTTGCAGGCGGCCAGCTCGGCCTCGAACGCCGAGAGGGCTTCGGTGTCGGTGGGGTCGTTCTCGGCCGCGCCGTCGGCCCAGTTCTGCAGGTCGTCGGGATCGGCGGCGTCGATCACCTCGAACATGCAGTCCTTCACCTCGTCGCTCACCGGGAGCGTCTCGACGACGTCCTTCGCGACGCGCGCAGCGCTCGGCGTGGACGAGCAGGCGGCCAGCAGCGGCAGTGCGACGAGGGCGGCGGCGAGGAGGGTGGAGCGACGCTTCACGAGGGTCCGAGGCTACTGGCAGACTCCCGACATGCCGCTCCACCCCGACGCCAGGGCGCTGCTCGACCTGCTCGAGCAGCTCGGCCAGCCAGCCATCCACGAGGTGGGTGCCGGCCCGGTCCGCGAGCTCCGCGCCCGCATGGTCGTGCCGTCGACGATCGAGGTGGGCGAGGCGCGCGACCTCGACGCCGGCGGGGTGCCAGCCCGGCTCTACCGGCCGAGCACCGTGGCCGGACCCGAGCTCACCGGCGTGCTGGTGTGGCTGCACGGCGGCGGCTGGGCGCTCGGCACGCTCGACGAGAGCGACGACACCGCGCGGGCGCTCTGCGAGGCCTCGGGTCACCGCGTCCTGTCGGTCGACTACCGACTCGCCCCCGAGCACCCCTACCCCGCCGGGCTCACCGACTGCCTCACGGCCGTGCGCTGGGTGGCGCACCACGCCGCCGAGCTCGGCGTCGACCCGGCGCGGGTCGCGGTCGGCGGCGACTCGGCCGGCGCCAACCTCGCCGCCGTGGTCGCCAACCTGCAGCCCGCAGGGCTGCGGTTCCAGGTGCTCGTGTACCCCGTCACCGACGCCCGGTGCGAGGGCGAGTCGTACGACCGCTACGGCACCGGTCACCTGCTCACCACCGAGTCGATGCGCTGGTTCGTGCAGGCGTACCTGGGCGACGGCCCGGGCACGCCCGTCGACCCGCGGGTGTCGCCGCTGCTCGCCGCGGAGCACGTGCTCGCCGGCGCACCACCGGCGCTGGTGATCACCGCCGACCACGATCCGCTGCACGACGAGGGTCGCGCCTACGCCGAGCGGCTGCTGGCCGCTGGTGTCGCTGCCAGCCACGTGTGCTTCCACGGCCAGGTGCACGGCTTCTTCGGCCTGCCGAGCATCGTCGGTGACGCCGGCCCGGCGCGCCGGCTGGTGGGCGCCGCCGTCGCCGCGGCGCTCGCTCAGCCCGACGGGCTCGATCGGTCCGAGGCCAGCTGAACCGCCCGGGCGAACACCGCATCGAGCATCGCCTCGGTGAGCCGCCCCGTGAACGTGTTCTGCTGGCTCGGGTGGTACGAGCACACCAACGTCACCCGAGTGCTGGCGTCCATCCGAGTGTCGGCGGGACCCCCGTGCGCGCCGGCAGCACTCGGGCGGACGCCAGCACTCGGGTCGATGGGGACCTCGAGGAGGTGGGCGAAGCGGGGGCGACGGCGCAGGTCGTAGTGCGAGCACGCGGCGCGGTAGCCGAACTCGCCGAGGCACACCACCACGCGGGGCTCGAGCGCAGCGAGCTCGCGAGCGAGGAACGGCGCGCACGCATCGCGCTCGGCGGGCGTGGGCGCGTTCGCCGGCGGAGCGCACTTCACGGCGGCCGTCACCCAGGCGCCCCGCAGCTCGAGCCCGTCGTCGATCGACACCGACGTCGGCTGGTTCGCCAGCCCCGCCCGGTGCATCGCCCGGTACAGCCAGTCGCCGCTGCGGTCACCAGTGAACACCCGACCGGTGCGGTTCGCGCCGTGCGCCGCCGGCGCCAGCCCCAGCACCACGATCCGCGCCGCCGGGTCACCGAACCCCGGCACACCCCGTCCCCAGTAGGTCTGGTCGCGGAACGCCGCCCGCTTCTCGTGCGCCACCTGCTCCCGCCACGCCACCAGCCGCTCGCACCGCCGGCAGGCCGCCACCTCGTCGTGCACCGCCGCCAGCACCGCATCACGTTCCACGGGATCCGACAGTAGGTTGACCTCGCACCATGGCGAAGCGAGCGGCGCCCCCCGTCACCACGATCCTGCTGGTCCGACACGGCCAGACGCCCACCACCGGCAAGGTGCTGCCCGGGCGAGCCCGCGGGCTGCACCTCGCCGATGCCGGCGTCGCCCAGGCCGAGCGCGCCGCGGAGCGCATCGCCGCGCTCCGCCAGGTCGATGCCGTCTACTGCTCGCCGCTCGAGCGCGCCCGCGAGACCGCCGCACCCATCGCCCGCGCCCGCGGCCTGCGACCCAAGGTCGAGCCCGGCCTGCTCGAGTGCGACTTCGGCGACTGGACGGGCCGCGAGCTGAAGCAGCTCATGAAGCTGCCCGAGTGGGGCACCGTGCAGCGCTCGCCGTCCACGTTCCGGTTCCCCGGCGGCGAGAGCTTCTCGGAGATGCAGCACCGCATCGTCGGTGCCCTCGAGCGCCTGCGGGCGGCGCACCCTGGCGGCACCGTCGTCGCGGTGTCGCACGCCGATCCCATCAAGGCTGCGATCGCCCACGCCGTCGGCACCCCGCTCGACCTGTTCCAGCGCATCGTGGTGTCGACGTGCTCGATCACCGCCATCGCCTGGTCGGCGGGCGGCCCCATCGTGCTCACCGTCAACTCCACCGGCGGTCCGCTCTCGGAGCTGCAGCCGTCGTGAGCGCGTTCTACGAGTTCGAGGAGGTCGACGCGTTCACCACCGGCGCGATCGGCCGGCCGGGTGAGCGCGTGTTCTACCTGCAGGCGCGGGCCGGCCGGCAGCGCCTCACGGTGAAGTGCGAGAAGCAGCAGGTGGGTGCGATCGTGCAGTACCTCCGCCGGGTGCTCTCCGACCTCCCGCCCGCCGACGAGCGCCCCATGGCGAGCAACCTCGAGCTCACCGACCCGTCGGAGTCGCTCTTCGTGCTCGGCCCGATCGGCCTCGGCTACGACCGCAGCAGCGACCGCCTCGTGGTGCAGCTCGAGGAGATGGTGCCCGCCGACCTCGCCGACGACGAGAGCGACGACGACACCGACGTCGACGACGACGAACCCACCCGTGGGCACATCCGGCTCTACGTGAGCCGCAGCCAGGCCGTCGCGTTCTGCGACCACGCCGAGCGGGTGATCGCCGCCGGCCGGCCCGACTGCCAGTGGTGCGGCCTCCCCATCGACCCCGACGGCCACGCATGCCCGCGCATGAACTGACCCCGCCGGGCATCGACGACGCCGAGGCGTTCCTCCACGCCGCGCACATCGAGGTCGAGGGCCGCATGCCGTGGAGCTCGAACGCCACGTTCCTCGTCCACGCCACCGTCGACCACGTCACGCACCCGGCCATCTACAAGCCGGTCCGTGGCGAGCGGCCGCTGTGGGACTTCGAACCGGGCCTGCACCGCCGCGAGCGCGCCGCGTTCGTGGTGAGCGAGCACCTCGGCATCGGGATCGTGCCACCCACCGTCATCCGCGAGGGTCCGTACGGCGAGGGCTCGGTGCAGTGGTTCGTCGACGCCGACCACCGCGAGCACTACTTCACGATCCACGAGCAGCGGCCCGACCTGCACCACCAGCTGCGCGACATCGCCGTGTTCGACGTCGTCGCGAACAACACCGACCGCAAGAGCGGCCACGTGCTGCTCGCCGACGACCGCGTGTTCGGCATCGACCACGGCCTGTGCTTCGCCGCCCCGTTCAAGCTGCGCACGGTGATCTGGGAGTTCGCCGGGGAGCCCCTTCCCGATGAGCTCGCCGCTCGAGTGCGAGCACTCGCGGTCGACCTGCCCACCGAGCTGTGCGGGCTCCTCGCCCCCGACGAGATCGACGCCCTCCGCTACCGGGCCACCACGCTCGCCACCGAGGGCGTCCTGCCGAGCGACGACACCGGGCACCGGTACCCGTGGCCGCTGATCTGAGCGATCACTCGCCCGACGACGACCTCGACCTGCTCGTGCACCGGGCCGATCTCGACGGACTCGTCCGCATGATCGACGACCGCACCAGCGCCCGCGACTGGGACGGGCTGCGCCGGGTGCGCGACCGCTCGCGCGCCGCGCTCGCCACCGGGCGCCAGCTCTGGCCCGCCGCCACCCTCGCCGAGTACCGCCTCGCGCTGCTCGCACCCGCCCCATGGGCCGCCGCCGTCGTGACCGAAGGCGCCGGTCGGTTCGCCGTGGGTCCCCTCAGCGAGGTGGTCGCTCAGCACCACGCGTTCGCCGAGCTCGCCCCGCACCTCGCGCCCGGGCCGCACTCGGTGTACGTGGCCTACGAGCGAGCGCTGCGCGGCGAGATGGTCGAGCCGCAGGTCGTCGAGCGCCTCGGCCCGCTGCTCGACGTGCCGCTCGAGCACGCCGACTGGGAGCCCGAGTACCTGCTCGCCGAGTACCACGACCGCGACGCCACCTTCCCGTCGCCGCCGATCCCGGCCACCACCCACGTCGTCGAGCCGCCGCCGCTCGACGACCGCCACCGGCTCGACGACCTCACCACCGAGCTCGCGGTGCGGGCGCTCGTCGACCCGTGGACGAGCTCGTCGAACGGTCGCGTCTCGATCGCCTGCGTGCAGGGCGACGCCCTCGCCGCCCTGGCCGCACTCGGCGTCACGCACGCCCGACTCGCACCGCTCACCCCCGGCGAGGCCATCCGGTGGATCGCCTGGGCGGGTGCGTCCGGCGGCGCCCACGGTCGCCGCAAGGGCGCCGCCGCCGGGCGGTACGACGCCTGGTGGCTGCTCGCCGCGCTCGGCGACCTCGTCGACGAGTGGCCCCCCACACGCGACGAGATCGCCGAGGTGCTCGGCGATCTCGACTGGTGGTGGTGGGATGCGGGCGAGCCGCTCACCGGCTGGCAGCTGCGCCTCGCCGTGCACGACCGCGCCGAGGGCGTGGCGTGGGCGATCGCAGCCGCCGACGCCGACTGATCGGCGAGCCGCTGGTCAGCCGCGCGCCTGGAGGGCCTCGATCAGCTTGGGCAGCACCTTGTGCACGTCGCCCACGATGCCGAGGTCGGCGACGCCGAAGATCGGCGCCTCCTTGTCCTTGTTGATCGCGATGATGTTCTTCGAGCCCTTCATGCCCACCATGTGCTGGGTGGCACCCGAGATGCCGGCCGCGATGTACACCTTGGGCTTCACGACCTTGCCGGTCTGGCCCACCTGGTAGCTGTAGGGCACCCACCCGGCGTCGACGATCGCCCGCGACGCGCCCGGCGCGCCCTTCAGCACCTTGGCGAGCGACTCGATCATCGAGTACTTGTCGGCCTCGCCCAGGCCACGGCCACCCGACACCACGATCTCGGCCTCGTCGAGCTTCGGGCCCGACGTCTCCTCGACGTGCACGGCGGTGACCACGGCGCCACCGGTGGCACCCAGGTCGGGCACCGGCGCGGCGACCACCTCGGCCGCCCCGCCACCCGCCGACTCGGCGGCGAAGCTCTTCGGGCGGAACGCCGCCAGGAACGGGCCCTCGCCGGTGAAGGTGGTGGTGACGAGCGTGTTGCCGCCGAAGATCGGGGTGGTGACCTTCACGGCGTCGCCCTCGACCGCGATGTCGACGTTGTTGGTGACGACGGTGCGGTCGAGCTTCACCGACAGGCGAGCCATCACGTCGCGGCCCTCGTAGTTCTGCGGGAACAGCACCAGGTCGGGGCGGTCGCCGCCGGCGATGACGGCCTGCATGGCCGACGCCACGGCCGCACCCGGCAGGGCACCGCCGAGGTCGCCGGTGGCGTAGACCTTCGATGCGCCGTACTCGCCGAGCGCGCCGGCGATCGCCGAGGCGTCGCCGCCGACGAACGCGGTCACGGTGCCGCCGAGCGAGCGGGCCTTGGTGAGCAGCTCGAGGGTGCCCGTGGTGGGCGCGTCGCCGCTGGCCTGGGCGAACACCCAGATGGAGGAAATGGCCATGATCGTTCTCCTTCGTCCGTGTCCGCTGCTCAGATGACCTTCAGGTTGTCGAGGAACTCGACGATCTTGCCGAACGCCTCACCGTCGTCCTCGATGATCTCGCCGGCCTGGCGCTCGGCCGCCTGCGCGACCTCGGTGATCTGCTGGCCCGCACCGGCCCAGCCCACCGGGGTGACGCCGAGGTCACCGGCGGTGACCTCCTCGATCGGCTTCGACTTGGCGGCCATGATGCCCTTGAAGCTCGGGTAGCGGGGCTCCACCACGCCGGCCGTCACGCTCACCACGGCGGGCAGCGGGCAGGTGACCTCGTCGTAGCCGGCCTCGGTCTGGCGCTCCACCTTCAGCGTCCCGCCGTCGACCGTGACGCTCTTGGCGAACGTGACCGACGGCAGGCCGAGCACCTCGGCGAGCTGCTCGGGCACCGTGCCCGTGTAGCCGTCGCTCGACTCGGTGCCGGCGAGCACGAGATCGGCACCACCGAGCCGCTGCACGGCCGCGCCCAGCACCTTGGCGGTGGTGAGGGCGTCGGAGCCGGCGAGCGCCGGATCGGACACGAGCACGCCCTTCACCGCACCCATCGCGAGCGCCGTGCGCATGCCCGACACCTCGCCGTTGGGCGCCATCGACACGATCGACACCTCGCCACCGCCGGCCTTGTCGACGAGCTGCAGCGCCATCTCGACGCCGTAGCTGTCGGACTCGTCGAGGATCAGCTTGCCGTCGCGGACCAGCGTGTGGTCGGCACCGAGCGCTCCGGGAGCCGCCGGATCGGGGATCTGCTTCACGCACACGATCACGTTCATGGCGGCCATTGTTACCGGTGGGTCAGCGGGCCACCCAACCGGCCCGCGCCCCGAGACGGGTGTCACGGGTACGGTTCCCCGACGTGCGGATCCTGCTGGTGGTGAACTCGTTCGCCTCGTCGGTGACCGCGCGCAACACCGTCATCGTCCACCGTCGGCTCTCGCGCGGCCACCAGGTGGAGATCGCCGAGACCAACCGGCGCGGCCACGCCACCCGATTCGCCGCCGACGCGGCCCGCCGCGGGGTCGACGTCGTGATCGGCTACGGCGGCGACGGCACGCTCAACGAGGTCACCACCGGCATCGCCGGATCCGACACCGCGCTCGGCGTCCTGCCCGGCGGCTCCACGAACGTCTTCGCCCGCATCCTCGGCATGCCCAACGACCCCGTCGCCGCGGTCGAGCACCTGGCGGCCGGCATCGACGCCGCCGACATCCGCCCGATCGGCCTCGGCCGGGTCAACGGGCGGTTCTTCTGCTTCCACACCGGCATCGGCTTCGACGCCGCCGTCGTCGACTACGTCGAGCGGCACGCGAGCCTCAAGCGGTGGCTCGGCCACCCGCTGTTCATGTACGCGGGCGTCCGCACGTGGCTCGTCGGCTACGACCGCCGTCGGCCGCACTTCGGCGTCGAGGTGCCGGGCGGGCCGTCGCTCACCGACGGGTACTTCACGATCGTGCTCAACACGAACCCCTACACGTACCTGGGCAACCGCCCGCTCGACCTCGCCCCGGCGGTCACGCTCGACACGCCGCTGAGCGTGCTCACGCTGCGCTCGCTGAGCGCCACCACGCTCGTGGGCGCGCTCGGCGGCGCGCTGCGCGGCGGCGGCGTCCCCGCTCGCAGCGACCTGGCGATGTGGGACGACGTCCGCCGGCTCACCGTGCACGGCGAGCGGCCGTTCCCGTACCAGGTCGACGGCGACCACCTCGGTGACGCGACCCACCTCGAGCTCGACCACGTGCCCGACGCCGTCCGACTCGTGGTGCCGCGCGACCCTGTCGCCACGCACTGAGCGGCGCTCAGCCCCCGAGCACGGTGCGCGCGACGTCGGGCACGTTCGTGCAGATCCCGTCGATGCCGTCGGCGACGAGCTCGGCCATCCGGGCCGGGTCGTCGCAGGTCCAGGTGTTGACGCGCAGCCCGAGCTCGTGGCAGCGGTCGATGGTCGTGGCGGCGACCGCGCCCACCCAGGGGTGCAGCGCGACGTGCCCGGCGTCGGCGGTGCGAGACGGGACGTCGCCACCCGGATCGACCACCAGCCACGCCGTGGCGATGCCCGGTGTGGTCGCACGCACGGCATCGATCGTCTCGAGCCGGAACGACGACACGAGCCAGCGGTGGTCCTCGTTGCGCGACGCCAGCGCCTCGGCGGTCGCCCGGGCGATGTCGTCGGTGGGGTCGAAGTCCGGCTCCCGGGGGTCGTTCTTGATCTCGACGTTGACCCAGATCCCGGCGCACGCGTCGAGCGCCGCCCCGAGGTCGGGCACGTCGGCGGGCAGATCGGCCCGCCGCACG
>JALOLG010000394.1 GCA_025456105.1 Ilumatobacteraceae bacterium
CTGGCATGCGCGCGACGTGCTCGTCGAGCGGGCCCGCCGAGCGGGCATCCCGCTCGTCCTGGTCTCGCCGGTGCCGACGGTGGCCGCGCTCGAGGCCGGGCCCCTCGTCCACCCCGACCGGGCCCGTGAGCGGCGCGGCTGGCCGATCGTCGAGCTGGTCGACCGCAGTGACGACGTGCCCTGGCGCCGCTCGCTGCTCGCGAGCCGCACGATCGAGGTGCTGCGCGACCGCTCGCTCCGAGTGGTGTGCGTGCTCGACCGGCTCGGTCGGTCCCGCCTGCTCGCCTGCCGGTCGTGTCGGACGCTGGCGCGATGCGCGGCGTGCAGCGCCGCGGTGCACGAGCGCGACGACCAGCGCTTGGCCTGCGCGAGGTGCGGCACCGAGCGTCCCCTGGTGTGTGCGGCGTGCGGGGCGACCGGCTTCGCGAACCTGCGGCCCGGTGTCACGCAGATGGCGACCGAGGTGGAGGCGGCGGCCGGGCGGCGGGCCGTGCTCGTCACCGGTGTCGACGCGGGTGCGGTGCCCGATGGCGACCTCTACATCGGGACGTCGGCCGTGCTCCATCGCGTGCGCCACGCGGATGTGGCGGTGTTCCTCGACATCGACCGCGAGATCACCGCGCCGCGGCTGCACGCCACCGAGCAGGCCCTCGGCCTCGTCGCCCGGGCGGCGCGGCTGGTCGGCGGGCGCGATGGCGGCGGCCGCGTCCTGCTGCAGACGTTCGACCCGCACGATCCGTTCCTCCGCGACCTCGTGCTGGCCGACCCCGGGCGGATCACCGAGCGCGATCGTCGGCAGCGCCAGGCCCTGGGGCTCCCGCCGTTCGGCGGCCTGGCCGTGGTGCGGGGGAGCGGAGCGGAGGCGTTCGTCGCCTCGCTGCAGGGGGTCGAGGTCGCGCCGGTCGGCGATGGGCTGCTGGTGCGCCATCCGGACGCGGACGCGCTGGGTCGGGCGCTGCGAGCCGGCGTCCGACCCGCCGGTTCACGGCTCCGCGTCGCGGTCGACCCCGCGCGGCCCTGACCCCGTCGAGTGGACCGCGAGCACGCGGTAGCCGGCGTGCGACGTGATCCGCTCGACCGGCCAGCCCTGCTGCTCGAGCCAGCGGTGGAGCGAGTCGGCGCCCAGGTGGCGTTGCACCACCAGGTGCGCGACCGCCGACGGGGCCAGGCGCGGGAGCCACCGCAGGAGGAGCTCGTGCAGCGCCGCCTTGCCGATCCGGATCGGCGGGTTCGACCAGATGGCTGCGAACCGCACGTCGGTGGGCACCTCGTCGGGGGCTGCCGCCACGACGCCGTCGAGGCCGAGGGCGGCTGCGTTGCGGGCGGTGAGGGCACGGGCGCGGACGTTGGTGTCGACCGCCCACACGCGCGCCGCCGGTGCGCGCAGGGCCATGGTGATCGCGATCGGGCCGGCGCCGCAGCCGAGGTCGAGGAGGTCACCGGTCGGGGGTGGTGCCGGGACCGCTCGCAGCAGCACGGCCGTCCCGGTGTCGAGCCGGTCGTGGCTGAACACGCCTCGGTCCGTGCGGAACCGGAACGACACGTCGGGCAGCACCACGTCGACCGAGCGCTCGTCCGAGCGCGTGCCGGGTGCCTCGTCGAAGTAGTGCGAACCGGCCACCGGCCCAGGATGGCACGCCCCGTCGGTAGCCTGGCCGGATGGCGCACGCGATCCGCACCTACGGCGACCCGGTGCTCAAGTCGGCTGCTGCCGCGGTGGCCGACATCGACGGCAAGCTGGTGCGCCTCGTCGACGAGATGTTCGACACCCTGCACGAGAGCCGCCTCGGGATCGCCCTGGCCGCCCCGCAGATCGGGGTGCAGAAGCAGATCTTCGTGTGGGACCTCGACGACGAGCCGATGGTGATCATCAACCCCGAGATCGTCGAGTCGAGCGGCGAGTGGGTGTACGACGAGGGGTGCCTGTCGATCCCCGGTCTGTACGTCGAGATGGTGCGCCCCAACGAGGTGCTGCTCCGCGGGCTCGATCTCGACGGCAACACGGTCGAGATCGAGGCCGACGAGCTGCTCGGCCGGCTCTTCCAGCACGAGCTCGACCACCTGCACGGCGTGCTGATGTTCGACCGCATGCTGCCCGAGCAGCGCAAGGCCGCCTTGGCGGAGTACCGCCGCATCCAGGAGCACGCCGCGTCGGAGCCACCCCGGCGTCGCCGCCTGCGCCTGTCGTGAGGCTCGTCTTCCTCGGCACCCCCGAGGCAGCGACGGTGCCCCTGCGCCGCCTCGTCGACGCCGGTCACGAGGTCGCGCTCGTCGTCACGCGTGTCGACACCCGGCGTGGTCGCGGCAGCGGGGTGTCGCCCAGCCCCGTGAAGGCGACCGCGCTCGAGCTCGGGCTGCCGGTGTCGCACGAGGTCGACGACGTCCTCCGGACCGGGGCCGAGCTCGGGGTCGTGGTCGCGTTCGGGCGGATCATCAAGCCGCACGTGCTCGCCGGGGTCCCGATGGTGAACCTCCACTTCTCGCTCCTGCCTCGGTGGCGCGGCGCCGCGCCGGTGGAGCGGGCGATCCTGGCCGGCGACGCCGAGACCGGGGTCTGCCTGATGGACGTCGAGGAGGGCCTCGACACCGGGGGCGTCCATGCGTGCGTCGCGACGCCGATCGGTGACGACGAGACCGCGTCCGAGCTGCGCGCTCGCCTCGTCGCACTGGGGTCGGAGCTGCTCGTCGACCGGCTCGCCGCCGGCCTGGGTGTCGCGTCGCCCCAGGAGGGTGAG
>JALOLG010000395.1 GCA_025456105.1 Ilumatobacteraceae bacterium
GTGCCGTGCTGGTGGCGGGCGACCGGGCACCGGTCGTGGTGACCGAGGCGATGGTGCGCTCGATGAAGCCGCGGGCCGTCATCGTCGACGTGGCGGTCGACCAGGGCGGCTGCATCGAGACCATCCGGGAGACCACCCACGACGACCCCACCTACGAGCTCCACGGCGTCATCCACTACGCGGTCGGCAACATGCCCGGTGCCGTGCCGAACACGTCGACGTACGCGCTCACCAACGCCACGCTCCCCTACGTGCTCGAGGTGGCGCTCCACGGCGCCGGCGGAGCGGCTCGCCGCGACCCGGCGCTGGCGCTGGGCGTCAACACCGTCGCGGGCCGGGTCACCAGCGCACCGGTCGCCGGGGTCCTCGGCGTCGAGCACGTCGACCCGCTGACGGCGCTGGCCTGACGCAGGCGGGGCTATGGTCCGCGCCATGAGCACTACCAGCGTGTTCGAGCTCGATCTCCCGCTGCTCGACCTCGACCTCGACACCACCGCCGCCGAGCGGGTCGAGCACGTGCGTCGAGTGGCCGAGACCACGTGGATCGCGCGCAACCCGTTCGGCTTCTCGGTGCTGCACTACGCCGACACCCTGGCGGTGCTGCGCGACAAGCGCTGGCACAGCGCCTCGGGGAAGATCGCCGAGATGAGCGGGATCACCGATCCCGAGTTCCTCGGTCGACGGCGCGAGTCGATCCTGTCGATGGAGGGCGACGGCCACACCCGCCTGCGCCGGCTGGTGGGTCAGTCGTTCTCGCCGCGTGCCGCCGACCGGCTGCGGCCGTTCATGCGCGAGGTGGTGAACGGGCTCGTCGACCAGGTCGCCGCCAGCGGGCGCGCCGATGTGGCGGTCGACATCTGCGAGCCGTACCCGATCCCGATCATCTGCGAGCTGCTCGGCGCGCCGAAGGAGGACTGGAAGCTGTTCAGCCGCCTGGCCGCCGACGTGCTGCGCATCTTCGACGGCAACGTGATCGAGGAGCTCCCGATCATCATGGCGGCCCAGGACGAGCTCGACGCCTACACGCGCGAGCTGATCGCCGACCGCCGCCACCGACCCGCCGACGACCTGATCACCTCGCTCATCGCAGCCGAGGAGGAGGGCGACCGGCTGAGCACCGACGAGCTGGTGATGATGGTGGAGGCCGTCATCGTCGGCGGCACCGACACCACCCGCAACCAGCTCGGCTGCTCGGTGGCGCTGTTCGCCAACCACCCCGACCAGTGGGCGCTGCTCGGCGAGCGGCCCGAGCTCGCACCGCGAGCGGTCGAGGAGTCGATGCGCTACCTGGGTGCCGTGCGCGCCACGGGGCGCTTCGCCAGCGAGGACATCGAGTACCGAGGCGTCGTGTTCCCTGCCGGCACGTTCATCTCGCCCGGCCTCGCCGCCGCCAACCGCGACCCGGCGGTGTTCACGCACCCCGAGGTCTTCGACATCACCTCACCCGCGCCCGAGCAGCCGCACCTCACCTTCGGCGGCGGCATCCACTACTGCCTGGGCGCAGCGCTGGCGCGGGCCGAGCTGCAGGAGGCGCTCACCATCCTGAGCCGGCGGATGCCGAACCTCGAGCTCGACGGCCCGGTGGAGTGGAAGCCGGCCACCGCCGGGATCTTCGGCGCCCAGCACCTCCCCGTGCGCTTCACGCCCAGCTGACGCCCTACGGTGCGCCCCCATGGGTGACATCAAGCTGGGGTACAGCACCGGGTACTGGTCCGCAGGTCCGCCCGCCGGGGCGCTCGAGGGGATCCTCGAAGCCGAGCGGCTCGGCTTCGACTCGGTGTGGACGGCCGAGGCCTACGGCTCCGATGCCCTGAGCCCGCTCGCGTGGTGGGGATCGCACACCCAACGGGTGAAGCTCGGCACGTCGATCATCCAGATGTCGGCACGCACCCCGGCCGCCACCGCCATGGCCGCGATCACGATGGACCACCTGTCGAACGGCCGGTTCATCCTGGGCCTCGGTGCCTCGGGGCCGCAGGTGGTGGAGGGCTGGTACGGCCAGCCCTACCCGCGCCCGCTCGAGCGCACCCGCGAGTACGTCGAGATCGTGCGCCGCATCGTGGCCCGCCAGGAGCCGGTGGAGTTCCACGGCAAGCACTACGACATGCCGCACCCCGGCGGCGCCGGGCTCGGCAAGCCCCTCAAGTCGACCGTCCACCCGCTGCGCACCGAGATCCCGATCTACCTCGCCGCCGAGGGCCCGAAGAACGTCGCCCTGTCGGCCGAGATCTGCGACGGCTGGCTCCCGCTCTTCTTCGCCCCCAAGGAGGACGGCTTCTACCGCGCTGCGCTCGCCGAGGGCTTCGCCGCCAGCGGGAACCCGAGCAAGGCGGACAGCTTCGAGATCGCCGCGACGGTGCTGATCATCCCGGGCGACGACGTGGAGGCGTGCGCGAACTTCGTCCGGCCGTTCCTCGCCCTCTACGCCGGCGGGATGGGCGCCCGCGACGCCAACTTCCACTTCGAGGTCTTCGCCCGCATGGGCTACGAGGACGTTGCCCTGAAGGTGCAGGACCTCTACCTCGAGGGCCGCAAGCAGGAGGCCGCGGCCGCCATCCCGCTCTCGATGGTGGAGGACGTCGCGCTGGTCGGACCCGTCGACAAGATCCGCGACGAGCTGCAGCAGTGGCGCGAGACGTGCCTCACCACGTTCCTCGTGAGCGGGCCGCCCTCGTCGCTCGCCGGCATGGCCGAGCTCATCAACGGCTAGGGCGCATCCGAGGTTCACGCCGC
>JALOLG010000396.1 GCA_025456105.1 Ilumatobacteraceae bacterium
CCGCGCTCGTCCGGTGACGCTGCGCCACCGACCTCGTACGCTGACCGTGTGAACGTGCCCACCGTCGCCGAGACCGGGGTCGAGGTGCTGCCCACCGATTGGCGCGAGCAGGTCCGCCGGCTCGCTGCCGAGCGCGACGCGGTGATCCTGGCGCACAACTACCAGCTGCCCGAGATCCAGGACATCGCCGACCACACGGGAGATTCGCTCGGACTGTCGCGCATCGCCGCAGCGTCCGACGCGTCGACGATCGTCTTCTGCGGCGTCCACTTCATGGCCGAGACGGCCAAGATCCTCTCGTACGACAAGACCGTGCTGATCCCCGACGAGCGAGCGGGCTGCAGCCTCGCCGAGACCATCACGGCCCATCAGCTGCAGGCCTGGAAGGCCGAGCACCCGGGCGCCGTCGTGGTGAGCTACGTGAACACCACCGCCGCGGTGAAGGCCGAGACCGACATCTGCTGCACCTCGTCGAACGCGGTCGAGGTGGTGCAGAGCATCCCGGCCGACACCGAGGTGCTGTTCTGCCCCGACCAGTTCCTGGGCGCCCACGTCCAGCGGGTCACCGGCCGCGACAACATGCACATCTGGATGGGCGAGTGCCACGTGCACGCCGGCATCAACGGGGCCGACCTGAAGGCGCGGGTGGCCGCCGAGCCCGACGCCGAGCTGTTCATCCACCCGGAGTGCGGGTGCGCCACGAGCGCGCTGTACCTGGCGACCTCGGGCGTCGTGCCGATGGAGCGCACGCGCATCCTGTCGACCGGCGGGATGATCGAGGCCGCCCGCGACACCACGGCGGCCACCGTGCTCGTGGCCACCGAGACGGGCATGCTCCACCAGCTCGAGCAGGCCAACCACACCACCCGCTTCGAACCGGTCAACCGGGCGGCGGTGTGCAAGTACATGAAGATGATCACGCCGGCCAAGCTGCTGCGGTCGCTGCGCGACGGCACCGACGAGGTGCACGTGCCGGCCGACGTGGCCGAGCGGGCACGACGCTCGGTCGAGCGCATGATCGCCATCGGCACCCCGTCGCCCACCGCCGAGTGATCGTGTCGGCGGCTCGATGATCCCCACGCGGCTCGCCGCGCCGGCGGTGTCGTGGGAGCGCGACGTCGACGTCGTGGTGCTCGGCTCGGGCGCGGCCGGGCTCTCGGCTGCGCTGGCGGCGCGCCCGGTGCGAAGCGTCCTGGTGGTGACCAAGGACGTGCTCGCCGCGGGCAGCACGGCGTGGGCCCAGGGCGGCCTGGCCGGGGTGCTCCACCCGCACGACACCTTCGAGGACCACGTGCGCGACACGCTCGTCGCCGGCGCCGGGCTCTGCGACGAGGCCGTCGTGCGCCAGCTCGTGGCCGAGGCGCCGACGTCGATCCGGTACCTCATGCGGTTGGGCGCGGCGTTCGACCCGGTGGCGGGTGGCACCGACGTCGCGCTCACGCGGGAGGGCGGTCACAGCCACGATCGCATCGTGCACTCCGGTGGCGACCGCAGCGGCGCCGAGGTGCAGCGGACCCTCGACCAGTCGGCGATCGCGGCCGGGGTCGAGGTGCTCGAGCACGCGTTCGCCGTCGACCTCGTCACCGGTGCGTCGGCGTCGGGGGGCCGGCAGGTCGCCGGTGTCACCGTGGCGCTGCTCGACGAGGAGGGGGCGCCTCGCTCGGTCGGGCTCATCACGGCGCGCGCCGTGGTGATCGCCAGCGGCGGGTACGGGCAGGTGTTCGCGAGCACGTCGAACCCCCCGGCGGTGACCGGTGACGGGGTGGCGATGGCGCTGCGGGCGGGCCTGGCGGTGGCCGACGTCGAGTTCGTCCAGTTCCACCCCACCGTCATGTGGCGCGGCCCCGACGCACGAGGACAGCAGGCGCTCGTCAGCGAGGCCGTCCGCGGCGAGGGCGCCGTGCTGTACGACGCCGCCGGCGAGCGCGTGATGGCGGGCGTGCACCCGCTCGCCGACCTGGCTCCACGCGACGTCGTGGCGGCGGCGATCACCCGCCGCATGGCCGAGGCGCCGGGTGGTGTCGACGACCACGTGTACCTCGACGCCACGCACCTCGGCGAGCGCTTATACGAGCGGTTCCCCACGATCACCGCGGCCTGCCGCGAGATCGGCGTCGATCCGGCGCGCGAGCGCATCCCGGTTGCGCCGGCATCGCACTACGCGTGTGGCGGCATCCGGGCCGGCCTCGACGGCGTCACCGGGCTGCCGGGCCTCTTTGCGGTCGGCGAGGTGGCACGCACCGGGGTGCACGGCGCGAACCGGCTGGCGTCCAACAGCCTCACCGAGAGCGTCGTCGCCGGGACGCGAGTCGGTCGCGACCTCGCGTGGGAGGTGCCCGATCGCGTCGATCCCGAGCTCGACGGCGAGCCGGTGGTGGGCCGGCTCCTCGACCGCGCCCGGCTGCGCGAGGTCCGCGCCGTGATGTCGCGCCACGTCGGCGTGCTGCGCGACGCGGCCTCGCTCGCCGCGGCGGGTGGAGCGCTCGGTGCGCTGGCCCGTCACCTCCCCGATCCGGCATCACCCGACGCGGCGCCACCCACCCGCCGGTCGTGGGAGAGCACCAACCTGCTCACGGTGGCCACGGCGGTGGTCGCCGCCGCCACCGCCCGCACCGAGAGCCGGGGCTGCCACCGCCGCACCGATCATCCCGAGCCGCTCGACGAGTGGCGGCGCAGCATCGACGTGCGACTCGACGTCGCCGGCGGCATCGTCGTCGAGTCCTGACCCGAGTG
>JALOLG010000397.1 GCA_025456105.1 Ilumatobacteraceae bacterium
CGACGTCGGCCGCGGTGAGCAGCTCGTCGAGCTGCGCCTCGGTGCGCGGGCCGAGCAGCACCGACGAGACCGCCGGGTGCGACGCCGCCCACGCGAGCGACAGCTGCGTGAGGGTGAGCCCCGCATCGGCGGCGATCGCGGCGAGCCGCTCCACGGCGTCGAGCTTGACGGGGTTGCCGCCGTCGAAGTGGTCGGGGTTGGTGGCCCCGCGCGAACCGGCCGGTGCCAGGTCGTCGCGGCGGTACTTGCCCGTGAGCCAGCCACCCGCGAGCGGGCTCCACGTGAGCACGCCGATGCCGTGCCGCCGGCACACCGGCAGCACCTCGCGCTCGATGCCCCGACACAGGATCGAGTACGGCGGCTGCTCGGTGTGCGGCCGAGCCACGGCTCGCCGGTCGGCCACCCAGCACAGCTCGACGAGGTCGGATGCCGGGAACGTCGAGGTGCCCCAGTAGCCGATGTCGCCGGCCCGCACCAGGTCGGTGAGCGCGTCGACGGTCTCCTCGAGGTCGGTGGCCGGGTCGGGCCGGTGCACCTGGTACAGGTCGACGTGGTCGACACCCAGCCGTCGCATGCTGTCGTGCAGGGCCATCCGGATCCACCGGCGCGAGTTGCCGCGCCGGTTCGGGTCGGTGCCCATCGGGTTGTGGAACTTGGTCGCGAGCACGACGTCGTCGCGGCGGCCGCGGATCGCGGCACCGACGATCTCCTCGCTCTCGCCGAAGGCGTACACGTCGGCGGTGTCGACGAGGTTCACGCCCGCGTCGAGGGCGCGGTGGACGATGCGCTCGCACTCGGCGCGATCGGTGTTGCCCCACGCGCCGAGCACCATCGTGCCCAGCCCGAACCGCGACACCTTCACGCCCGTGCGTCCGAGATCGGTCAGCTCCACGTGTCGTGCTCCTGGTCGGGTGTGGCCGGTCGTCGCATCGGATCGTCAGCTCGCTGCAACGTGGGGCCAGACGTGCGGGACCTCGATGCCGGCCCGCTCGAGCAGCCGGGCCTGGCGGTGGGCGGCCATCTGGGCGAGCTCGTCGAGATCGACACCGATCGCCCGGCCGTCGGTGACGACGTGGCGCCCGGCGACCCACACGTCGCGGACGCTCCGCCCGTCGGTGCCCCACACCAGCTGCAGCGCCACGTCGCCACGCGGGATCCAGCCGGGCGTGTCGGTGCGGTGGACGACGATGTCGGCCTGCTTGCCGGGCTCGAGCGACCCGATCCGATCGGCCAGCCCGATAGCCGCCGCGCCCGAGATCGTTGCCAGCTCGAACGCGTGGTGGGCCCCGAAGCGGGTCGGGTCGATCGCGGTGTCGCGGGCGATCCCGGCCGCGACGGCGGCCGTCCGCAGGATGTCGATGGTGTCGCCGGCGTTGGTGGCGTCGCAGCCGAGCGCCACGCGCCCGCCGCGCTCCACGATCTCGGCGTGACGACCGTGGGCGCACACGCCCTGGCCGAGCCGCAGGTACGCCCACGGGCAGTACGCGATCGCGGTCCGGCTGGCCAGGACCCGCTCCACCTCGTCGTCGTCGAGCCACACACCGTGCCCGATCAGCAGGTGGTCGCCGAGCACACCGAGATCGTCGAGGTGCGCGACGGGCCGCTTGCCCGTCCGCTCGAGGTAGCGCTCCGGGTCGGACGACGTCGGCGAGAGGTGCATCGTCATGCCGGTGCGACGGGCGCGGGCGAGGTCGGCGGCGCCGGCGAGCAGCGCATCCGACGCGAGGTCGTGGCCGACGAGCGTCACCCAGCCCTCCACGAGCCCGCCGGCGGGGAGGGCGTCGAGCACGGCCCGCTGGCGGTCGAGCACCTCGTCGGCGGGCGCGGTGAACGGGCCCTCCTCGATGTCCCACCCCCACACGCCGAGCGTGGCGCGCTGACCCAGCCGCTGCAGCGCCGCCGCCACCCGATCGGCATGGGCGACCGTGCCCGCCTCGACCACCGTCGTGACACCGGCGCACAGCGCCTCCACCGCCGACAGCGTCGCGGAGGCGTCGTCGTCGTCGGGCTGGTGCTCGGCGTGCACCGGCACCGACCACTCGAAGATCGAGGCCCCCGGCGGCAGGAGGTCGGGGATGCAGCTGCGGATCAGCGGATCGCCGGTGAGGTGCTGGTGCGCGTCGATCATCCCGGGCGTCACGACGCAGCCCGTGACGTCGACGACCTCGGCGTCGGGATGGGCGGCGCGCAGGGCGCTGGTGGCACCCACGTCGACGATGCGGTCACCGGCGAACGCGACGGCACCGCCTACCAGCACGCGCCGGTCGGGGTCCATGGTGACGACGTCACCGTTGACGAGCAGCGTCACGTGGTCGCGCGACGCCACCGCGGCGTCAGCCACGACGCGGCGTGCGGGAGAACACCTTGCGCACGAGGGGCTCGAAGTGCTCGAGGGTCTCGGTGTCGTAGTCGGGGTCGAACGCGGCCTGATCCCACTCGTCGACGAACGTCTCGGCCATCGCGTAGTGCTCGTGGCCCTCGTGGCGGCGGCGCATCTCGGGGTCGAGCCCGATCCGGCCGTAGTAGTGACGACCTTGGAAGTCCTGGTGGTACTTCACGATCCAGTAGGCCTCGTCGCTCACCCACGGACGCAGCATCTCCGCCGCGATCGCAGGGTGGTTCATGTTCGAGAACGTCTTGCCGATGTCGTGGCACAGCGCGGCCACGATCAGGTCGTCGCTCGCACCGGCGCGCTCGGCGCGGGTGGCGGTCTGCAGCGAGTGGTCGAGCT
>JALOLG010000398.1 GCA_025456105.1 Ilumatobacteraceae bacterium
GCACCCGGCGGCTCCGCGCACCTGATCGTCGACGTCACCGGGTGCATCACGTCGGC
This sequence comes from Ilumatobacteraceae bacterium, assembly GCA_025456105.1. Taxonomy (GTDB): domain Bacteria; phylum Actinomycetota; class Acidimicrobiia; order Acidimicrobiales; family Ilumatobacteraceae. The sequence goes on from JALOLG010000398.1 coordinate 57, forward strand.
GAGCGCGCCGGTGTCCGCCTCGGGCCGCTTCGTGCCCACCGTCCCCAACCGTCGCTACGACTCGCGCAACCTGGGCGGGCTGCTGCTCGACGACCAGGTCGTCGACGTGGTCTCCGGTTCCCCCGCCGGGGCCAGCGGCGTGGTGCTCAACCTCACGGTCACGGGCACCGCGCGCTACGGGTTCGTGACCGCGTGGGCGCCCGGGGCGCCCGAGCCGGCGACCTCGGCGCTGAACTTCGCGACGGGTGGGGTGACGATCGCCAACGCGGCCGGCGTACGTCCCGACGGCGCCGGCGCCGTGCGCCTGCGCGTGACCGACCAGTCGCGCCTCACCAGCGGGCCGCTCACCCACCTGATCGTCGACGTCTTCGGCTGGTTCACCTGACGGCGCGCCGTCGGCCTCGTCAGCCCTCGGCGAGCCAGCCGTCGATGAGGGTGCGTGCGATCGAGATGCCGGGCGGGATCATCGGCAGCTCGTCGCGGCGGTACCACTGCGCGTCGACGATCTCGGTCTCGTCGCACACGATGTCGCCCGACTCGTACTCGGCCCGGAACCCGATCATGAGGCTGTGCGGGAACGGCCACGGCTGGCTGCCCTGATAGCGCGGGTTGCGCACGACGAGGCCGACCTCCTCGTGCACCTCCCGCACGACGGCCGCTTCGAGCGACTCGCCCGGCTCCACGAAGCCGGCGAGGCACGAGTACATCGGGATCCGCCACTGCACGCCGCGGGCGAGCAGCGCCTCCTGGTCGGGCCCAGGCTCACCGCGTGTGACGAGCGTGATCATGGCCGGCGCCAGCCGCGGGAACGCCGACAGCCCGCACGCCGGGCAGCGCATCGACCGCTCGCCCGCCACCATCTCGGTGGGCGTGCCGCACCGCCCGCAGAACCGATGGGTGCGCGCCCACTCGACGAGCTGCACCGCTCGTCCGGCGGCGAGCCACTCGGCCTCGGGGACCCGACCGTGGAAGCCGAACAGGTCGATCGCCGCGCCGTCGCTCGGGTCGTGTCCCTGCGGCACGTCGACCGCCACCCACGTCTCGCCACCGACGAGGCCGACGACGTGGACCGACCAGCCGGCCTCGGCCGGCTCGTCGGCGACCCACACCGTGCTCCCGATCACGTGCACGTGCTTCACGGGCCCGCCGGGATCGGGTGGGAGCGCACCGAGCGGCCGGAAGCCGCGGTGATGGGGGGCGTCTGACATGGCCGACAGCCTCGCACGCCGCCTCTCGCCGCAGCGGGCCCGGTCCGTACACTCGGCGCCATGTCTCGCTCCGTCGTCATCGTCGACGCCGTCCGCACGCCCATCGGGCGCCGCGGCGGCGGGCTCTCCACCATGCACCCGGCCGAGGTGCTGTCAACCGTCCAGCGGGCCCTCATCGACCGCACCGGCATCGACCCGGCCGAGGTCGGCCAGGTGGTCGGCGGGTGCGTGAGCCAGGTGGGCGAGCAGAGCTTCAACATCGCCCGCACGGCGTGGCTGTCGGCCGGGCTCCCGCTCACCACCGCGGCCACCACGGTCGACACCCAGTGCGGCTCGAGCCAGCAGGCCACCAACCTCGCCACGTCGCTGGTGGGGTCGGGTGTGGTCGACGTGGCCGTGGCGTGCGGCGTCGAGGTGATGAGCCGCATCCCGATCGGCATCAACTCCTCGAAGAAGCTCGGCCTCGGCGTCCCGATCCCGAAGACGTACTTCTCGCGCTACGAGATGACCTCGCAGTTCGAGGGCGCCGAGCGGATCGCCGACAAGTGGGGCATCACCCGCGACGACGCCGACCGCTTCGGCCTCGCCTCGCAGGAGCGGGCGGCACGGGCGTGGGCCGAGGGTCGCTTCGACGGCCAGTGGGTTCCGGTCGAGGCACCCGACGTCGACGAGGAGGGCAACCCCACCGGCACCACCCACACGGTCGATCGCGACGAGGGCCTGCGCGAGACGTCGCTCGAGAAGCTCGCGTCGCTCAAGCCGGTCGCCCGTGAGGACGGCGTCCACACCGCCGGCAACTCCTCCCAGATCTCCGACGGCGCGGCCGCGGTGCTGCTCATGACCGAGGAGCGGGCGGCCGAGCTCGGCCTCACGCCGAGGGCCCGAGTGGTCGACACCTGCCTCGTGGGCGTCGACCCGGTGCTCATGCTGACCGGTCCGATCGACGCGACGCAGCGCCTCCTCGAGCGCACGGGCGTCGCGCTCGGCGACATCGACGTGTTCGAGATCAACGAGGCGTTCGCCTCGGTCGTGCTCGCGTGGGCCAAGGAGGTCGGCGCCGATCTCGAGAAGACCAACCCGAACGGCGGCGCGATCGCCCTCGGCCACCCGCTCGGCGGCACCGGCGCGTTCCTCATGACCAAGGCGCTGTACGAGCTCGAGCGCACCTCGGGCCGCTACGGCCTCGTGTCGATGTGCTGCGGCGGCGGCCTCGGCACCGGCACCCTCATCGAGCGCCTCTGAGCGGCTGGCCGCGCGGCCGCAACCGCGACGGCGGCATCGACGCCGTCCCGGTCGGGGTGGGCGCGCTCTGGCTGTGTGGCAAGCACGCCATCGCTCCCGATCCCGTCGGGGTGCTCACCTCGGTCGGTGCCGACCACCTCGTGTGCCTCAACGAGGGCCACGAGCTCGTCGACCGCTACCCCGACTACGTCGACTGGCTCGGCGCCGAGCGC
>JALOLG010000399.1 GCA_025456105.1 Ilumatobacteraceae bacterium
TCGACCCCCGCAGGACGCTGCTGTCGGAGCTGCATCCGGGCACGCTGGCCGAGCAGGTGCTGGTGCCCGCCCGCAACGTCGTGCCCAAGCCCGCGTCGATGAGCTGGCAGCACGCGGCCGCGGTGCCGACCGCTTGGCTCACGGCCTACGGCATGCTCACCACGCGCTCGGGTCTGCGCGGGCCGGGCACGGTGCTGGTGCAGGGGGCCGGCGGAGGTGTCGCCTCGGCGGCGATCGTGCTGGCCAAGGCGCTCGGCCACACGGTGTTCTGCACCTCCCGCGACGCCGACAAGCGGGAGCGGGCGCTCGAGGTGGGCGCCGACCTGGCCGTCGAGTCCGGCGCCCGACTGCCCGAGAAGGTCGACGTGGTGATCGAGACCGTGGGTGCCGCGACGTGGGCGCACTCCCTTCGCTCGCTGCGGCCGGGTGGAACGATCGTTGTATCGGGTGCCACCAGCGGCATGGACCCGCCGTCGGAGCTCAACCGCGTCTACTTCCTGCAGCTGTCGGTGGTCGGCTCCACCATGGGCACCCGTGACGAGCTGATCGCGATGCTCGAGCTGATGGCACGTCGCGGCATCGAGCCGATGGTCAGCGACGTACGCCCCCTGGCCGACGCCCGGGCGTCGTTCGAGCTGCTCGCACGCGGCGACGTGTTCGGCAAGCTGGTGCTCACCACCTGACGCCGGGCGCCCCGGCATCACTCCACCTCGGCGGCCGGCGCGCTGAACTGCGACTGGTACAGGGCGTGGTACGCACCCTCGGCGGCGAGCAGCTGCTCGTGGTTGCCCTGCTCCACGATGCGGCCCGACTCCATCACCAGGATCGTGTCGGCGTCACGGATCGTCGAGAGCCGGTGTGCGATCACGAAGCTGGTGCGACTCGATCGCAGCGCCGCCATGGCGCGCTGGATGAGCACCTCGGTGCGGGTGTCGACCGAGCTGGTGGCCTCGTCGAGGATCAGGATCGTCGGGTCGGCCAGGAACGCCCGGGCGATGGTGAGCAGCTGCTTCTCCCCTGCCGACACCGTGCCGCCCTCGTCGTCGATGACGGTGTCGTAGCCCTCGGGCAGGGAGTGCACGAACCGGTCGACGTAGGTCGCTCGGGCGGCGGCGAGGATCTCCGCCTCGGTGGCGCCGGGGCGCCCGTAGGCGATGTTCTCCCGGATCGTGCCGCCGAAGACCCACGTGTCCTGGAGCACCATGCCCATGTGCGAGCGCAGCTCGTCACGCGGGATCGTCGAGATGTCGGTGCCGTCGAGCAGGATCGCGCCCGAGTCCACCTCGTAGAAGCGCATGATCAGGTTCACCAGCGTCGTCTTGCCCGCACCCGTCGGCCCCACGATCGCCACGGTCTCACCGGGGCGCGCCACCAGCGACAGGTGCTCGATCAGCGGGCGGTCCGCCCGGTACGAGAACGACACGTCACGGAACTCGACCCGGCCCTCAACCGGGCGACCGGTGATCGAGTCCGCAGCGTCGTCGCGCTCCTCGGGTGCGTCGAGCAGCTCGAAGACCCGTTCGGCCGAGGCGATGCCCGACTGCATCACGTTGATCATCGAGGCGAGCTGGGTGAGGGGCTGGGTGAACTGCCGTGAGTACTGGATGAAGGCCTGGATGTCGCCGATCGTCATGGTGCCGTTGGTGACCTTCAGCCCGCCGAGCAGCGCGATGAGCACGTAGTTGAGGTTGCCGAGGAACATCACCGCCGGCTGGATCGAGCCCGACATGAACTGCGCCGACGCACTCGCCTCGTACAGCTCGGCGTTGGTGACCCGGAAGCGCTCCTCGACGTCGGCCTGGCGGTTGTAGACCTTCACGAGCGCGTGCCCGGTGAAGGCCTCCTCGACCTGGGCGTTGAGCATGCCGGTGTGGCGCCACTGCTCGATGAAGCGTCGCTTGGAGCGGGCGGTGATGAAGCGCATCGTCACGATGGTCACCGGGATGATCACCACCGTGACCAGCGCCAGCTGCCAGGAGATGGCGAACATCATCACCAGCACACCCACCAGCTGCAGCGACGAGGTGAGCAGCTGGCTGAGCGTCTGCTGCAGGCTCTGGGCGAGGTTGTCGATGTCGTTGGTGACGCGGCTCAACAGGTCGCCGCGGGGCTGCGCGTCGACGTGGGCCAGCGGCATGCGCCCGAGCTTGTGCTCGACGTCGGAGCGCAGGCGGTACATCGAGCGCTGCACCACACCTGCCAGCAGCCAGTTCTGCAGGTAGGAGAGCACCGCGGCGGACACGTACAGGCCGACGGCGAGCAACAGGATGCGGTGCAGCCGGTCGAAGTCGATGCCGTCGCCGAGCACGCCGTCGACGATGGTCTGGGTGGCGTCGCCCAGGATGCGCGGCCCCACGACGAACAGGCTGACGCTGACGACCGCGAGCACGACCACGGCGACCACGCCGAGTCGCTCGGGGGCCAGTCGTGCCGCGAGGCGGCGTACCGAGCCGCCGAGGTCCTTGGAGCGCTCGAGCGGCACTCCCGCCGCGCCGAAGCGGCCGCCGAGCGGGCTGCGTGCCCCCTCACCCGCCGGAGGGGCGACGGTGGCCGCGCCGCGCCCGTCCCCGGTGCGGTGCTCGGCGGTGCGCTCGTCGCCGGATGCGGCCGGCCCGTCGGCGCTCATGCCGCCTCCTGCGCACTCAGCTGGGACGAGACGATCTCGAGGTAGGTCGGGCAGCGCTCGAGCAGCTCGGCGTGGGTGCCCAGGCCG
>JALOLG010000400.1 GCA_025456105.1 Ilumatobacteraceae bacterium
GGGCGACGTCGGCCGACGACAGCAGGGCCTCGCAGCCGATGAGCAGCAGCTCGTCACGGTCGGTGGCGGCGTCCGCGTCGAGCAGGCGGAGCGCCCGGATCGCAGCGCTGCCCGCCGATGCGAGGTCTTCGCGGGCGAGGGCCTGCTCGGCGGCGGAGCGGAGACGAGTCACGGCCTGGGCCGCGAGGTCGCGGGTCGGGCCGTCGACGGCGCCGAGCTCGGACCGGTACCGGTACACCTGCTCGAAGTGGTGGGCGACGATGACGTCGCGCTCGTCGTCGGCCATGTCGGCCGTCTCGACATGGCGGCCGACCCGTTCGTGGAGCTCGGCGCGATGGCCCTTCAGCAGGCGTCGATAGGCGGCGTCGCGGATCAGCACGTGGTGGAAGCGGTACACCGGGTGGTCGCCGGCCCACTGCCCCGTCGGTTCGATGAGGTCCTTGCGTCGCAGTCGGTCGATGGTCGCGCCGAGGCCTGCGATGGTGTCACCGGCCGCGATCGCAGTGAGCGCGCCCCGGTCGAACTCGGTGCCGATCACCGACGCCAGCTCGACCACCTGGCGCTCGTCGTCGGGCAGGCGCTCGACCCGGCTGGCCAGGAGCGAGAGGATCGTCGGTGGCACCTCGATCGCGTCGGCGTCGATCGTCAGACGCCACCGGTCGCCGTCACGTGCGAGCACGCCGTCGTCGACGAGCATCTGCACGAGCTCGCGGACGAACAGCGGGTTGCCCTCGGTCGAGGCAGGGAGCCGCTCGGCCAGCTCGGCGGGGAGCTCGTCGATGCCGAGCATCCGAGCCGCCAGCTCGAGCGTCGTGTCCGGGTCGAGGCCCTCGAGCGCGATGGCTGCGCTCACGCGCCGGCCGGGTTGGGTCAGCTCGGGACGCAGCTCGCGCAGCTCGGGGCGGGCGAGCGCGACGAGCAGCACCGGTGCTGCGGTCCACTCGACGAGGTGATCGAGCAGGTCCCAGAACAGCGGCTCGGCCCACTGGATGTCGTCGACGACGACGATCAGCGGGCCGTCCGTGGCCAGCAGCTCGAGGAGCCGGCGCACCGCCCAGAACGACTCCTCGGTGGAGCGTGGTTCGCTGTGGCCCAGGAACGATGCGAGGACCGGGCCGAGCCGGGCCGCCTCGGGGTGATCGCCGATCAGCCGGTCGAGGTCTTCGACCGATCCCGATCCCGTCACCTCGCGCAGGAGGTCGGCGATCGGTGCGAACGTCGTCGACCCGCGGCGCTCGAGGCGGAGGTCGAACGATCTCCCACCGCTGCCGGCGCGGAGCTCCTGAGCGAGGCGCGTCTTGCCCACACCTGGCGCCCCGACCACCGTCGCCAGTCGGGCCGTCGACGACGTGACCGCGTCGTCGAACACGGCCCGCAGGGCGTCGAGCTCGCCGGACCGACCGACGAACGGCGTCAGCTCGGCCGCGATGCCGGCGCGGTGATCGACGACCTGGAAGGTGGCGACCGGCTCGGACTTGCCCTTGACGCTCACCTCGCCGAGCACCTCGTACGACACGCTCGATCGCGTGAGCCGCCAGGTGTCCTCGCCGACGAGGACGTGGCCGGGTTCGCAGGCCGCCTCGAGGCGTGCCGCGGTGTTCAGCACGTCACCGACGAGGTCGACATCGTCGACTCCGACGACGAGCTCACCGGTGTTGACGCCGACCCTGAGGCCGAGCTCCACGCCGTGCCGATCACGGATGCCGTCGGCGAACGATCGGAACCGCCGCTGCAGCTCGACGGCGGCGGTGACCGCCCTCAGGGCATCGTCCTCGGCGACCTCGGGGACACCGAACAGGGCGAACATGCCGTCGCCCAGGAACTTCACGACCGTTCCGGCATGGTCGTCGATCGTGGACTGCAGCAGGGCGAAGTAGGGAGCCAGACCCGCTCGAACGGCCTCGGGATCGAGACGTTCGGCGAAGGCAGTCGATCCGACGAGATCGGCGAACACGGCGGTCACTCGCTTGCGAGCGGCAGCCGGCGCCGGTGTCGCATCGGGAGGCGCGGCTGCCGTCAGCGCGGTGCCGCACTCGTCGCAGAACTTCGCAGTCGCGAGCTGCTGGCGCCCGCAGGAGGGGCACGGTCGTGGGAGCGGCGCGCCGCACTCCGAGCAGAACTTGGCGTTCGGCTGGTTGTCGTGCTGGCACGTGGCACACACCATGACTTGCCCCCGGTGGGCAGTCTCGCAGGTCGGTGCCGTGCCCGGGACGAGGCGCTCCCTTTATCCCCACTTGACGGCTCGGTCGCCACGATGGGGGTCACCTCTCACAGGAGTCCGACGTGTCGACCGTGCCCCCACCCCCTCCGTCCTTCCCGTCGCCGCCCGCCGCACCGGCGCCCGGTGGTCGCCCGGGCCGCAACCGCGCTGCGATCGGGTTCGGTGTGCTGTCCGCCGTCCTCGCGGTGGCGCTCGTCGTCGTGTCGATCGCCTGGTGGCGCTCGAGCGACGACACCGACGACGCCGTGCCCGTTGCGGCCGAGCAGCTGCCCGAGCCGGCCGAGCCCACCGACCCGCCGGATGCTCCGGTCGAGCCCGGCACGCCGCCCGACGGTCCGACGACGCCCGAGGCGCCCGATCTCGGGTCGCTCCTCGACGAGCTGGGACCGCTGCTGGAGGGGCTGCTCGGCGAGGACGGGCTGGGCGATCTCGGTGACCTCGGCGATCTCGGCGATCTCGGCGAGCTGGGCGATCTCGGTGACAT
>JALOLG010000039.1 GCA_025456105.1 Ilumatobacteraceae bacterium
ACCACGTCGACGCCCTCATGCGGTTGCCGCTGGTGTGGCGGCCCGCACCGTCGAGCGGCACCCCCGCGGCGACCGTGACCCGGCCCGTCGGGCTCGTCGATCTCGCACCGACGTTCTGCTCGATCGCCGGCCTCCCCCCGCGCGAGTGGATGGAGGGTCGGGCCCTGCCGGTCGACGACACCGACGCGGACGCCCGCGGCTTCGAGCGCGCGCTCACCGAGTGGGACAGCGAGCTGTTCGGCGTCGACGTGCACCTGCGCACCATCACGCGCGACGGGTGGGTGTGCTCCACCTACCTGCCGGGCACGAGCCACGACGGCACCGAGGGCGAGCTCTACGACCTCACCGACGACCCGCTGCAGCAGGTGAACCGGTGGGACGACCCGGCCGTCGCGACGGTGCGCGCCGACCTGGTGGCCGACCTGCACGACCACCAGCCGGCGCCGACCTCACCGCGCCGGCGCGTGGTCGCGCCCGTGTGAGCACCGATCAGGCGAGGCCCTTGAGCATGCCGTGCCAGTACAGGGCCGGCAGGCCGTAGCGCTTGAGGAGCCACATGTCGTAGCGCTCCTTGGTGGTGTCGATCACCGGGATCGACGGCGTCTTCTGGACGCTGTAGTCGAACTCGCACAGCAGCATCCGGTTGTGCGCGGTGACGATCGGGCACGACGAGTAGCCGTGGTACTCGGCCGAGGGCTCGCGCCCCGCCGCCACGGCGAGGACGTTCTCGACCACGACGGGCGCCTGCTTGCGGATGGCCGCACCGGTCTTGGAGTTGGGCGTGGAGCTGGCGTCGCCGAGCGAGAACACGTTGTGGTGCCGGACGTGCTGCATCGTGTGCTTGTCGACGTCGACCCAGCCCTTCGGGTCGGCCGACGCCAGCGGTGTGGCCTTCACCCAGTCGGGCGCCGACTGCGGAGGCACCACGTGCAGCATCGAGTACTCGACGGCGTACTTCTCGTCGTTGGCGCGATCGAGGACGATGGCCTCGTTGCGCTCGTGGTTCACCTCGATCACCTCGGACTCGAGGCGCAGGTCGATGCCGTACCGGTCGATCACCTGCATGAGGGTGGCGGCGAACTCGGGGACGCCGAAGATCTTGGCGCCCGGCAGGACGAGCATCACCTTCACGCCGGAGCGACCCTGCCGGCGGAAGTAGTCGGCGGCCAGGTAGGCGATCTTCTGCGGCGCGCCGGCGCACTTGATCGCGCCGCTCGGGGCGGCGAACACCGCGGTGCCGCTGGTGGTGGCCTGCATGAACTCCCACGTGCGGGGTGCGAGGTCGACGCGGTAGTTCGACGACACGCCGTTCTGCCCGAGGGTCTCGGCCACGCCGGGGATGTCGCCCCAGTCGAGCTGGATGCCGGGGCACACGATCAGGAAGTCGTACCCCACCCGTCCGCTGGCCGCGGTGCCGACCCACTGGTCGTCGGGGTCGATCTCCATCGCGGCGTCCTTGATCCAGGTGACGTCCTTGGGCATCACCGACACCTCGGGGCGGGCGGTGGATCCGGCCGGTGCGAGGCCGCCGCCCACCAGCGTCCACAGCGGCTGGTAGTAGTGCACCTCGGACGGGTCGATGACGGCGATGTCGCGCTCACCCGCCCGGCGCAGGCGCGCTGCGACGGTGATCCCCGCGGTGCCGCCACCGATGATCACGAACTTGTGGTGTCGAGCCATGGGCGCTCCCTTCCGGCGGCCCGCGGCCGCGTGAATGTACGTACGATCCAAGCCCGCATCGGCCGTCACGTCAATGCCTCGTGCGGGTGTCGTGACGAAGGTCCTTGTCCGAGGTGACGTTGCTCCGTACGGTGGGGCCCATGTCGCTGCCGACGGCCCGCCTGCCGGATCGCAACCACCCGCTCCCGCTGTGGGCCCAGGTGCTCGACGATCTGCGCCGACGCCTCGCCGACGGCGAGTTCGCCGAGTGCTTCCCCACCGACAAGGATCTCGTCGAGGAGTACGGCGTGAGCCGCCACACCGTCCGCGACGCCGTGCGCCGGCTGCAGGACGAGGGGGTCCTCGAGCGCGAGCGCGGCCGGGGCAGCTTCGTGAAGCCGATCGAGGTCGAGCAGTCGGTCGGCACGCTCTACAGCCTGTTCCGCACCATCGAGGACCAGGGCTACGAGCAGCGCAGCCGGGTGCTGCACGCCGGGCGAGTGGTCGACGAGCTGGTCGCGGCCGAGCTCAAGGTGGCCCCTCGCACGAAGCTGGTGCACCTGCGCCGGTTGCGGCTCGCCGACCACGTGCCGGTCGCAGTCGACGAGCTCTGGCTCGCTCCCGAGGTGGGCTCGCCGCTCCTGGGGGTCGATCTCGCCCACGCGGCGGTGTACGAGGAGATCGAGCGGCTGGGTGGTCAGCGTCCCACCGCAGGCACCGAGCGCATCCTGCCCGACCTGCCCACCACCGAGGAGCGCGTGCTGCTCGACATCCCGGCGCGCCAGGCGGTGTTCCGGATCGAGCGCTGGACCGAGCTCCACTGCGTCCCGTTCGAGTACCGGCGCACCGTGGTGCGCGGCGACCGGTACTCGTTCGTGACGAGGTGGAGCGGAGGGTCGCTGACCGCCCCGAAGTTCGCCGCTCAGGCGGCCGAGCGCTGATCCTGCCCGGCGCCGGCGCGCAGCTCGCGCACGACGGCGTCGATGTCGCACTGGGCGCCGCGGTTGTACGGCAGCTTGGCGAGCATCATGCCCATCGCGCACGTGTTGCTGACGGCCGCGAAGGTGAGGCCGGCGCCGATGCCACCAGCAAGGAAGCGGGCCTTGGGCCACTTCAGGCTGGCGAGGATCGACGTGAGCACGATCGAGCCCGCCACGAGGCGCACCTGACGCTCGAGCGACCAGCGCTCCTTGGCGATCTCGACCGGACGACCCGACGCCATCCACGAGTTCATGCCGCCGTCGAGCACCTTGAGGTTGCACATGCCGGCGCCCGCGAGCGCCTCTTCGGCCTTGGCCGCACGCGCGCCCGACTGGCAGATGAGCACCACGTTGGCGTCGGTGGTGGCCACGGCGCGCACGTGGTCGGCCAGCAGGTCGAGCGGGACGTTGTGGGCACCGGCGATGTGGCCGGCCTCGAACTCGCCCGACGTGCGGACGTCGAGCAGCCGGACCGACGGGTCCGACGACAAGAGCGCGTCGAGCTGCATGGCGCTGACGCGACGGTCGGTGCAGCTGTCGCCGTTGCTGGCGGCGGAGGTGGCCGGTGAGTCGGTGACGGTCATGGGTGGGATCCTTTCACGTGGACGAGGTGGAGTGGGCGGCGAGGGCGTCGTGGATGACGACGTCGCCGGTGGACGGTCGGTAGATGGCGGCCACGACGTCGACGTGGTCGGGCATCGCGCCTCGGACGGTACCGGCCTGGACGCACGTGCACACCCGCTCGGGCTGCTCGCCGGGGCGACCGGCGAGGGCGGCGCGGATGGGGTCGAGCACGGGCGCCAGGCCCGGGTCGTCGACCCCGGCCACGGCGGCCGCGACGGCGCCGCAGCCCTCGTGACCGAGCACGACGACGGTGCGCACGCCGAGTGCATCGACGGCGTAGCGCAGCGACGCGATCGCCTCGGGCGTGGCCAACCCGCCCGCCACGCGCACCGAGAACAGGTCGCCGAGGCCGGCGTCGAACACGAGGTCGGGGTCGACGCGCGCGTCGGCGCACGAGAGCACGGCAGCGACGGGACGCTGGGACTCGAGCTGCTGGAGCCGCCGCACGGTGCGGTCGGCGCAGTGCTCGCTCGTGCCGGTCTGGAAGCGCTGGTTGCCGTCGAGGAGCTCGGTGATCATGGCGCCATCCGCTCGTCGAGACCGACCAGGCGCTCGGCCTCGTCGGCACCACCGAGGATCGACTGGACGGCCTGGTGCACCGACGGGTGGACCCGCTCGATCATGCGCACCCACAGGCCCGAGCGCATGAGCACGTCGCGGACGGGGCCCTTCATGTCGGCCAGGTGGATCGAGATGCCGCGGTCGTCGTACTCGTCGACCAGGTCCGAGAGCGCGGACTCGGCCGAGGCGTCCATGTCGTTGATGCCGGCACCGTCGAGGACGATGTGGTGGAGGCCCTCCGGATGATCGGCCTCGAGCCGCCGGAGCCGCTGCTTCAGGAACGCCACGTTGGCGAAGTTGAGCGACACGTCGATGCGGAGGATGCCGATGCCCGGCACCGTCTCGGCCTCGGGGAAGCGCTGGATGTTGCGGTAGGTCTCGCCGCCGGGGAGCCGGCCGACCTCGGCGGAGTGCGGCTTCATGATCCGGGCGAACACCACCACGAGGGAGACCGCCACGGCCACCGCGATGCCCAGCTCGACGCCGAGCACCAGCGTGGCGACGAAGGCGATCGCCATCGTGGCGGCATCGGAGCGCTTCACGGACATGATGTGGCGCATCTCGTGCCAGTCGAACAGGCTCGCCACCGCAGCGATGACGATCGCACCGAGCACGGCCTGGGGCAGCTCGGTGAAGAGACCGGTGAGCAGCAGCAGCACGAGGACGATCATCGACGCACTCACCATCGACGCGAGCGGCGTGCGGGCACCGGCCGTCGCGTTGACGGCAGTGCGGGAGAACCCGCCGGTGACCGGCTGGCCGCTGAAGACGCCGGCCGCCACGTTGGCGGCGCCGAGCGCGACCAGCTCCTGGTTCGGCTCGACCTCGTAGCGGTTCTTGCGGGCGTACACCTTCGCGACGGCGATCGACTCCATGTACCCGACGAGGGTGATGGTGAGCGCCATCGGCACGAGCTGGCCGATCCACGAGCCCTCGATCGAGGGCAGGCCGAAGCCGGGCAGCCCCGACGGGATCTCGCCGACGGTGGCGACGCCGCGGTCGGCCAGGTCGAACACCGCCGAGGCCAGCGTGGCCACCACCACCACGGCGAGCGCACCGGGGAACGTCTTCTTCCACCGCTTCAGCAGCACGAGCGCCACGATGGTGGCGACGCCGATGCCGAGCGTGAGCAGCTCGGTCTCGTCGAGCACCTTGCCGATCTCGAGGAGCGTCTCGCCGAGCTGCTCGGTGCGCGGGATCTTCACGCCGAACAGGTGCTTGAGCTGGCTCGCGCCGATGATGATCGCGGCGGCCGCGGTGTAGCCCACGAGCACCGGGTGCGAGAGCAGGTTGGTGACCCAGCCCTGGCGTGCGAGCCCGAGGACGATGTTGGCGACGCCGACCATCACGGCGAGCAGCGCCGCCGCGGCGAGGTACTCGGCCGTGCCGGACTCGGCGATCGGCGCCAGCGCCGACGCGGTCAGCAGCGACACCACGGCCACGGGGCCGACGGCCAGCTGCCGCGACGTGCCGAACAGCGCGTACACGATGAGCGGGACGGTGACGCTGTAGAGGCCGATCTCGGGCGGGAGCCCCGCGAGCTGCGCGTACGCCATGCCCTGGGGCACGAGCATCGCACCGACGGTGAGACCGGCCACGAGATCGGGGCGCAGGTCGCCACGCCGGTACCGCCGTCCCCAGTCGAGGACGGGCAGGAACCGCGACGGCCCACGGAGCTGGGTGGCTGTCGTCATGGCCGGAATTGTACGGACATTGCGATCGGAAGGCAACCCCCGGGGGTATGCGCGGCCACGGGGTCGCGCCGCGGCGGCGGGTAGGGTCGACGCAGGGAGGACCGCGATGACCGACCAGCTCACCTACACGTTCGACGAGCTCCTCGCCGACCACCCCGACCTCGCACCCCACGTGGTCGGCGACGTGCGGCTCCACGGCGGCATCACGCCCGACGGTCGGTACCAGCCGCCGCGCGCGGCCGTGCGGGAGGAGGCCATCGCCGCCTGGGAGCGCGCGCTGCGCGCCCGCGGTGGTCGCCCGTTCGATGCCGACGCCTCGCTCCTCCAGGGCATCCGGATGCCGAACCTCGAGCAGCAGCGTGTGCTGCTGCGCAACGGGCTCGGCCAGACCTTCTGGAACACCCTCACGATCACCGGCAAGATCGAGGCCAAGGGCCGCCTGCTCGCGGACGCCACGTTCCCCGACTTCCAGCCGGCGATCGTCGAGGACATCTCCGAGATGGGGATCGGCCACCTCAACCGCGGGCTGCTCGTCGCGCACGGCCTCGACGAGGGCGGCGTGCCGGCCGAGGGCATCGGTGGCCACGACGTCATGTGGTTCGTCGCCCGTGACCTCGCGTTCGGCCCCGACGCGTACCCCGACGTGGAGCCGCCCGAGACCATCGCTCGCCCCGAGGCCGGCCGTCGCTACATGCCCGAGATCGCACCGGAGATCGAGTCGACGATCTCGTTCCTGGCCAACCTGCTCATCATCGAGTTCCGGGCCGAGCTCGGCTTCGCCGACACGCAGGCGATCCTGCGCACGCCCGACCTGTTCGTCGACCGCCGCGCCGAGGCCGAGCTCGCGGCCGAGATCGTGGAGCGGATCCGCACCGACGAGCGGATCCACGTGACGTCGCTGTGCCTCTACCTCGGCGAGCTGCGGTCGGTCGAGTTCCGCACGGTCGACGGCGGCACCGTGTCGGGCGCCGAGCTCATCGACCGGTTCTGGGACGGCCTCGTGCGGTGGGCCACCGTGGAGCAGCCCGCGCTCGTGGCCGAGCGCCAGCGCGCCGAGATCGAGTCGCGCATCGCGCAGCACCCCGAGGCCGAGCGGGTGCTCGCCGAGTTCAGGGCGGCGGGACCTCGACCCTGATCTCCGGGCCGAGCTCGGCGCCGCCGCGCAGCTCGAGCCGGTCGCCGCTCCAGAACCGCCCCGGGTCGTACCAGTTCACCGGGCGCTCCTCCCCCAGCAAGCCCATCCGCTGGTAGCACATGGCCACGAGCTCGGCGCAGTACAGGTCCTCGAACGAGGCCTCACGCCGGACGCGGCCACGCAACCACCGGCCCACGAGGCGACGTGTCGTCGGGAACTGCGATCCGGTGCGCTCGGCCACGACCGAGAGCGCAGCGTCCTCCATCTCGCGCGTGGCCGGCGGCTCGAGCTGCCGGAAGTAGGCCCGCTGCCCGTAGCGGTGGACCCACGTGGTGACGGCATCCTCGAGCCGGTGCAGCTGCGCACCGCGCTGGAGCTGACCCGTCCACACGTCGGGGAGCGACTTGCCGAGCTCGGCGTGCCACAGCAGCGGCGGCAGGTCGTCGACGGCCAGCACCATCGCGACGTGGTTCACCGGGCTGTTCGTGAACGCCCGGATCGCCCGGTCGGCTGCGCTGCGCCCGGTGAACAGCCACAGGTCGCCGCTGCGCGTGAGCGACGCCGCCTCCGCGAGTGAGAGCGCGGTCGGGGTCACGGTCGTACGCTCGGCGCCGTGCGCTGGTGGAAGTGGATCGGACTCGCCGGGCTGATCGGCGTCACAGCGATCGGGGTGGGCGTGGCGGCGCAGCGACGGCGCGAGGCGCGCGAGTGGACCGAGTACGAGCCGGGCGAGCTGCGGGCGCGCTTGCACGCACGGCTCGCCGACCGGACGGCGGCCGAGGCGGCTCCGCCCACACCGCCCCCGACGCCTCGAACAGCCGGCTGATCTCCTCGATGTGGAGATCGACCAGGTCCCACACGTCGGGCACGAGCTCGCGGCAGGCGATGATGCCGAAGTCGAGCTGGTCGAGGTAGCTGTGCACCGTGATGTTGAGGCCCATGTTGTCGGCGATGGTGGACACGGGGATGTAGTGGTCGAGCTTGGCGCCGGCGAAGTAGAGCGGCACACGCGGACCCGGCACGTTCGAGATCACGACGTTGGCCGGCAGGTTGATGCGATCGGCGAGCCTGGACACCAGGCGGATCGCGGCAGTCGCGACCACCGGTGATGCCGTCTGGGTGATGTCGGCCAGCGTCTCGGCGGGCACGAGGTCGAGCTGGTGCTTCGCGGCGGCCATGGCGTCGCAGCAGCGCTGCACCCGCTCGAGCGGGTCGTCGCAGTCGGTGGGCAGGTCGGCGAAGATCGCCGACACGCGGTTGGTCCACGGATCCGCCTCGTCGCCGGTGCGGATCGACACGGGCACCATCGCCCGGAGCGGCTGGTCGGGCAGCGCATCGTGACGCAGCAGGTACTCGCGCAGCGCGCCAGCGCAGATCGCCATCACGATGTCGTTCACCGTGCCACCGGTGGCGTTCTTCAGGGCCTTGATGTTCTCGAGCGACGCCGAGCGCATGGCGAACCGGCGCTGCCCGCTGATGCGGTGGTTCCAGGGCGTCGGCGGCGCCGGGGAGATCGGGAGCGCCACGCTCCGCTCGTGCTCGGGCTCGGCCGGCGCCCCTGATCGTGCGACCTCACCGAGCAGGCGGCGGGCCCGCTCCGCCATGGCACCCACGTTGGTGATGCCGGCGGCGGTGGCCGCGGTCTGGCCGAGCCGGAGGTAGACCCGAGCGGCCTTGAGCGGGTTGGCCACGAGGTGGCGCATGGTGCGCTCGAGCAGCGTCGGGCGTGGTGTCGGTGAGCATGCTCAGCAGGATCACGCCCGATGCGCCGTCGATGGTGGCGTGGTGGGTCTTGGTGAGCGTCGCCCACCGGCCGTCGCCCAATCCCTCGATCACGTACATCTCCCACAGCGGCCGACTGCGGTCGAGCGGGCGACTCACGATGCGGGCCACCTGCTCGGCGAGCTGATCGGCTGCACCGGGCGGCGCCAGGCCGAGGTGGCGCACGTGGAAGTCGAGGTCGAAGTGCGGGTCGTCGATCCAGTAGGGGTGGTCGAGCTGGAGCGGCACCTCCACCAGCCGACGCCGGAAGGGCTCGGCCCGGCCGATCATCGCCGCCATCCGGGCGCGCACCGCCTCGTACGGGTCGAAGTCAGGCGACGGGCGCTCGTAGATCGCGAGCCCGCTCACGTGGCCGTACGTGGTGGCCGACTCCAGGTAGAGGAAGCTCGCGTCGAGCCCGGTGAGCTGCTTCACGGGGCGGTCCCCCCGGTGGCGGTGACGACGGCCTCGAACCCCTCACGGAGGCAGCGCACGAACTCCTTGCGGTCGGGGATCGCCGCGGCGTCGGTGTTCACGCCCAAGTGCACGGTGCCGTCGTAGCTGAACAGGGTGAGGTTGACGGCTGCGCCCCCCAGGGGGCCGAAGCCGTAGAAGTGCTCGACCCGCGCGCCGCCGAACCACACCGGGAACGGGGGCCCGGGCACGTTGGACGCGATCGCGTCGACGCCCTTCATCATCGAACCGAGCAGGCTGACCGACGCGGCTCGCCCGAACCGCGCGACGAGCGCGGACACGTCGCCCACCAGTGGCAGGGCGGGCTCGGCGCGCACGTCGCGCAGGCGCGCCTTGGCGTCGTCGAAGCGGGCCCGCACGTCGACGTCGCCGAGCGGGAGGAGGAAGCGGGTGGGGACGAAGTGGTTGCTGGCCGCGGCGTCGGCCGAGCTGCGGACGCTGACCGGCATCTGGAACCGCACCTCGGGGCACTCGACGTCGTGGCGCCGGTGGTAGCGGTGGAGCCCCTCGAGCAGGGCCGTCATGAACGCGTCGTTGAGGGTGCCGCCCAGCTCGGCCGCAGCACCCTTCAGGGCGTCGAGCGGGAGCGCCACGGTGTCGAAGCGCGGCGACAGCGAGCGGCCGGTCATGATCGGGCTCTTCGGCGTGGTGGCCGGCAGCACGAGCTTCACGACCGACGCCGCGGTGCGGCTCGTGTCCTGCGCGGTGCGGACGGGATCGCGGACGAACCCGACCGCCGCCTTCACCGCCGCCTTCGAGTACCGGACCCCTGCCCGCCCTTCCGTCACCGCCCGGTGCACGATCGGCTTGGCCGGTCCGGGCACCGGCACGAGCGACAGGGGCGGCGACGACTCGCCGCGGTCGTCAGCACCGCCCCCCGCTGACTCGGGTTCGGGCTCCATGTCGAGCAGGTGCGGCATGAGGTCGACCATGCCGAGGCCGTCTCCCATCGCGTGGTGCACCTTCATCACGACGGCCGCGCGCTTTCCGGTGATGCCGTCGAGGACCTCGATCTCCCACAGCGGTCGATCCCGGTCGAAGGCCCTCGCCGCCACGACCTGGGCCCGGGCGAACACGTCGGCCTCGGTGACCCGGCGACCGTGGAGCCGCAGCCACTGGTAGTGGACGCCCAGGTCGAAGAAGGGGTCGTCCTCCCACCGCGGGGTCGCAACGGCACCGGGATCGTCGATCACCCGCTGGCGGGTGCGCGGCACGTTGGCGAGCATCCGCTCGACGGCAGCGTCGGCGCGAGCACGGTCGGGCACCGAGTCGAGCAGCCACACCGAGGTGATCGTCGACCGCAGCAGCGGGTCGCGCTCGATCCGCCACAGCAGCGCGTCGGTGTCGTTCATCCACTCCGCGAACGCTTGGTCGGCCACGTCGCACATCATGCCGGATCGCGTCCCATCCGCGGTCCGGCCACCGCACATCACGCTGCTCGGGGTGGGCTGGCGGCTCGTGCGATGACGGGTGACCCGTCGATGGTGATGGTGCCGTCGGGACTTCGGAACCGGA
>JALOLG010000040.1 GCA_025456105.1 Ilumatobacteraceae bacterium
CGCACGGATCGTGCAGTCGGTGATCGCGCCGCTGCGCGCGGGCGAGGTCACCGACGACGAGCTGTCGGCGGCGCTCGAGAGCCTCCGCAGCGAGTACGAGCTCTTCTCCAACGAGCAGCTCAACGACGTGCTGCTGGCGAGCGTCCTCGACGACCGGCCCGCCGACGAGCTCGTGCGGCGGGTGTTCGTGCTCGACGAGGTGGACGCGGCGTCGGTGGCGACGTTCACCACCGAGCACCTCCCGATCGACCGCTACGTCGAGGTGACGGCGATCCCGGCCTGAGCGCGTGCCGCCTCGATGCGCGCGGTGGTGAGCGCCCGCCGCCCCACCACGAACAGGGCGAGCTGGATCGCAGCGCTCACGAACCACGTGGCCCGCAGCGCGAGCTCGCGGGTCGCCACCGCATCGACCGCGAGGACGGTGAGGCCGCCGAGCGCGGCGCCGATCGGCATCATCCCCCAGGCGAAGAACCGGTACACGCTGTTGACGCGGCCGAGCAGCGCCGGCGGGATGATCGCCTGGCGGAGGCTGACGGTGATCACGTTCCAGAGCATCGCGAGCATCGTCTCGACCCCGAACAGCACGAGCACCACGGGCCACCACGACGTCAGGCCGATGAGCAGGGCCACGAGCGCACCGCCGCCCAGGGTGATCGAGAGGCACGCCCCGGGACCGAATCGGCGGGTGGCTGCTGCGGTGGTCATGCCGCCGACGATGCCGCCGATCGCACCACCGAAGCCGATGATCGTGAACACGGTGGGCCCGACCTCGAGGACCTCCTGCGCGAACAGCACGAACACCGAGAGGCTGACCGTGCCCGCGAGGTTGAGCAGGCCGAGGATGATCGCCATCGGCCGCAGCAGGTCGTGGTGCCAGAGCCACCGCCAGCCCTCCACGAGGTCGGTCCGCCACGATCGTCGGCCGTCGTCCCCACTCGTCGAGCGTGGTGCGGGCTCGGCGCGGAACGAGCCGGGGATCGTGGCGATGATGGCCGCGGCGACGAAGAACGTGGCGGCGTCGACGAAGAACGGGAGCGAGAACGCCACGACGAGCAGCAGCGACCCGAGGGGCGGCCCGACGAAGGTGTTGGCCACCATCTCGGCCGACCACATGCGGCCGTTGGCCCTCTCGAGGTCGTCGGCCGCCACGATCGAGGGGACGATGGTCTGCGACGCGTTGTCGCGCAGCACCTCGGCCATGCCCATCAGCACGGTGGCCGCGAGCACCGCCACGTACAGCCCGACGTCGGTGCCGATCACCGTGTCGAGCTCGTCGGGGCTCGGGAGCGTGCCCTGGCGGGCCAGCACGGCGAGCGCGACCAGCGTCGTGAGCACCCCCCGGCACACGTCCATCGCCACCATCACCCGGCGCCGGTCGACGCGATCGGTGATGACGCCGGCCGGCAGGGTGAAGAACAGCCACGGGAGCCGCTGGGCGACCAGCACCGATGCGACGAGCGCCGGGTTGCGCGTGACCGCGGATGCCAGCCACGGGTACGCGATGAGGCCCATGCCGTCGCCCAGGTTCGAGATCGTCGTCGCCGCGAGGAGCGATCGGTACCGACGTCCGAGCCCGCGCGCCGGCACCTGGTCGCCCGGGCCCTCCGATCTGCGCACGCCGTATCCTGCCACCATGACCTTCGAGCAACCGGCCCCCGATCTGCAGAAGCTCCTGACGGCGTGGGAGTCGTGGGAAGCGGGCGAGGAGGCGCCGGGAAAGGTGCTCGCGAACCTCAAGACCGCCGGACTGCCCGAGGTGCTCCGTCAGCTCGTCGAGTCGGGCTGGGCTCCTGCCCGCTGAGCCGCGTCGCACCGGCGGCCGGCAGGTGGTGCCACGGCCCGCCGACTGGGCGCCCGGTCCGCCCGCCTGGTGGCGCGCGCCGGTGGTGGCGCCCTCGGAGCGCTGGCTCGAGGTGGTGCCGCCCACCGGCTCGGCGCCGATCGCACCGGCCTTCCCCGACGCCCGCGCGTCGGCGGTGCTGGTGGCGATCGCCGACGGACCGGCGGGCGCCGAGGTGCTGCTCACCAAGCGCTCGATGGCGCTGCGTCACCACCGTGGCGAGGTGAGCTTCCCTGGCGGCCGGATGGATCCGCACGAGTCACCCGTCGACACCGCGCTCCGCGAGGCGTGGGAGGAGGTCGGGCTCGACCCGACGCTGGTCGAGCCGGTCGGCGAGCTCGCGCACCTGAACACCGTCGTGAGCAAGAGCTACATCGTCCCCGTGGTGGCCGCACTGCCCGAGCCGGTCGTCCTGGCACCGATGACCGGTGAGGTCGACACCGTGTGGTGGCAGCCGCTCGCCGACCTCATGCGGACCGACACCTACCGGAGCGAGCGATGGGGCCGACCGCCGCTCGACCGGCTGCTGCACTTCTTCGACCTCGACGATGAGACGATCTGGGGCGCCACCGCCCACATGCTCGTCGACCTCATCGGTCGCGTCGTCGTGCCGGCGGCCGATGCCGGCCCGTCACCGGTCACCCGCTCGGGCTGAGCCGCCGGAGCAGGTCCCACGCGGCCGCCACGTGCCGGCGCTCCGTCGTGCGTCCGCCCACCGAGATGCGCAGCGCGGACCGGCCGTCGAGCTCGGTGCGCGTGAACAGCGCGGTGCCGCTGCCGTTGGCGGCCTCGATCAGCGCATCCGTGGCGGCGTCGCCGGCCCGGAGCCGCACGCACAGCAGGTTGAGCGGGTGGGGTGCCACGATCTCGAAGCGGTCGTCGGCACGCACCCACCCCGCCAGCTCCTGGGTGAGGCCGACGTGGCGGCGGACCTGCTCCTGGAACACGCCGAGGCCGTCGAGGCGGATCGTGAACCACAGCTTGAGCGAGCGGAACCGTCGCCCGAGCGGGATCTGCCAGTCGCGGTGGTCGACGACCGCTCCCTGCTCGGCCGCCGCCGATCGCAGGTAGGCGGGCAGGATGCTGAGCGCTCCGAGGAGCGCCGCTCGGTCGGCCGTCCAGTACAGGTCGCAGTCGAAGTTCACGCCCATCCACTTGTGCGGGTTGGTGCAGTAGCTGTCGGCGAGCTCGAGGCCGTCGTTCACCCAGCGGTGCTCCGGTGCGAGCGCGGCGATGCCCGACATGGCGGCGTCGACGTGCAGCCACATCCGGGTGTCGTGGGCGATGGCGGCGATCTCCGGCGTCGGGTCGAACGCCATCGTGGAGGTGGTGCCGTGCGTGGCGCACACGAAGAACGGGACCAGCCCGGCCGCCCGGTCGTCGGCGACGGCGGCGGCGAGCGCGTCGGGGCGCATCGCGAACGACTCGTCATGGTCGACGATCCGGATGCGGTCGGTCCCGATGCCGGCGATCCGCAGTCCCTTCTCGACGCTCGAGTGCGCCTGTGAGGTGAGGTAGGCGACGAGTCGCGTGGTGTCGCCGTCGGTGTTCACCGCGCCGCCGGTCGCTCGCCAGCGGGCGGAGAGGATCGCGACCAGGGTCGCCTCGCTCGCCGTGCCCTGGATGACACCGCCGCCGGTCGGGCTCGTCGAGGCGAAGCGATCCGGCAGCGCGAGCAGCTCGCGCATCCAGTCGAGCATCAGGATCTCGAGCTCGGTGCACGCCGGTGACGTGACCCAGCTCATGCCGTTCACCCCGAGGCCGGCCGTGAGCAGCTCGGCGAGGATCGACGGGTACGACGAGTTGCACGGGAAGTACCCGAAGAAGCTCGGGTGCTGCCAGTGGGTGAGGCCGGGCACGATGACGCGGTCGAGGTCGGCCACCACGTCGGACCAGGGCTCCGGGTCGAGCGGCGGGTGCTCCGGCAGCGCCCGCCGCACGTCGCCCGGTGCCACGGTCGGGCCGACCGGGCGGGTGTCGACGGTCTCGAGGTACTCGGCGATCCAGTCGACGAGCTGATGGCCGTGCTGCTTGAACTCCTCGGGGGTCACGCGGCCGACTGTACGGTCGCCGTCGTGCCGGTGCCGCCCGAGATCGATCCCGCCCGCTTCGCCGTGCACACCGCACGGCCACGGGGGTTCGACCAGGCGTTCGTTCGGGAGGGCGTGGGAGGCGTGCCGCTGGTGTGCGTGCACGGCTGGCCGGAGTCGAAGCGGATCTTCTGGAAGGTGATCGAGCCGCTCGCCGCAGCCGGCTTCGAGGTGATCGTGCCCGACCTGCGCGGGTTCGGCGACAGCGAGGTCGGACCCGACGGGTTCCACGACGTGGCCGCGCACGCGGCCGACGTGCGCGCACTCGTTCACGACGTGCTCGGTCACGAGCGAGTGGTGCTGCTCGGGGGCGACCTCGGCGGTCCGATCATCCAGCACCTCGCCCTCGCGCACCCGGAGTGGGTGGCGCGCATGGTGCTGTTCAACTCGCCGCTGCCGTACCTCAAGGCGGCGATGGCGGGGATCCCCGACACGCGGCCGCCGGCGGAGGCCGCCGACTACTACCTGCGGCAGGGCACCGACGCCGATGCGCTCGCCGCCGAGCTCGCCACCCCCGAGCAGCGCCGCCGGTACATCGCCACGTTCTACACGAGCCGCTTCTGGGCGCACCCGGGTGCGTTCACGTCGCCTGGCGAGGTGGAGTTCCACACCGAGCCGTTCGGCGACGCCGCCAAGCTGCGGGCGTCGTTCGGCGCGTACGAGTCGACGTTCAGCGAGGCGGCGCGCTCGGGCCCCGTGCACCTGGGCCGCAACGAGGTGACACCGACGCTGATCCTCCACGGCACGAGCGACCACGTGATCTACCCGGCGTTCGACCGCATGGCGGCCCAGGTGCTCGCCCGGCACGTGGGCCCGTTCCTGCTCCGCGACTGCGGTCACTTCGTGCCGTGGGAGGCGCCGCATCCCCTCGTGTCGGGCACGGTGGCGCTGTGCGGTGATCTGCTCGGTCAGGTGACCGGCTCGTCGTGAGCCTCGCCGGTGGCGGGGGCGTTCATCACCCGGTCGCGCTGGCGGATCCCGGCGACGATGCGCCACCCGATCACACCCAGCCCGGCCACCACCACGGCGAACACGAGGCCCTGTCGCCACCCGCTGCGCGCCTCGCTGCCGCATCCGGGTCGGGGCAGCGCCGAGATGCAGTCGCTGAGGTCGCGGTCCTCGGGGATGAAGTCGTTGATGCTGACGGGCGGCGGTGGCGGGTCGTCGCTCTGGGCCGCGACCACGCCGGGCACCGCGAGCGGCGCCGCCACGACGGCGAGCGCGGCCACGAGGCGGGCGATCCGGCGTGTCGGACGCTCACGGCCACCGGGGACGAGCACATCCGATGTCTACCATCGGGATCCGTGGAACCCCCCGCTGCCGACCCCGCCGTGCGTCACCCCGTCCTCGTGGTGGACTTCGGCGCCCAGTACGCGCAGCTGATCGCTCGCCGCGTGCGCGAGCTCGACGTGTACAGCGAGATCGTGCCGCACCGCATCACCGCCGCCGAGGTGGCGGCCCGCTCGCCGGGGGCGATCATCCTGTCGGGTGGCCCGAAGAGCGTGCACGTCGAGGGCGCGCCGCGGCTCGATCCCGCGATCTTCGACCTGGGGGTGCCGATCCTCGGCATCTGCTACGGGGCGCAGCTGATCGCGCAGCAGCTCGGCGGCACGGTGGGTCGCAGCGGCAAGGGCGAGTACGGCCGCACCCGGCTCGCCCGGATCGCCGGCTCCTCGTCCACGTTGCTGCACGACGGCATCCCGGCCGTGCACGACGTCTGGATGAGCCACTTCGACGCCGTCACCGAGCCGCCACCCGGCTTCGTCGCCACCGCGAGCACCCCCGACGCCCCGGTGGCGGTGCTCGAGTCGCCCGAGCGCCGCATCTGGGGGGTCCAGTTCCACCCCGAGGTGGTGCACTCGCCCCACGGCATGGCGGTGCTCGAGCAGTTCGTGCACCGGCTCGCCGGCTGCCCGCCCGACTGGCGGATGGGGTCGGTCATCGACCATCAGGTGGCGCTCATCCGCGCCCAGGTGGGCGACGCTCGCGCCATCTGCGGGCTGTCGGGCGGTGTCGACTCGTCGGTGGCAGCCGCGCTCGTGCACCGCGCGATCGGCCACCAGCTCACCTGCGTGTACGTCGACACCGGGCTGATGCGCAAGGGCGAGAGCGAGCAGGTGGTCGAGACGTTCAAGCGGTCGATGGGCATCGAGCTCATCCACGTCGACGCCGGCGATCGGTTCTTCGAGGCGCTCGCCGGGGTCACCGAGCCCGAGGCCAAGCGCAAGGCCATCGGCGAGCTGTTCGTGCGCATCTTCGAGGAGCACACGGGCGGGCTCACCGAGGCCGAGTTCCTCGTGCAGGGCACCCTCTACCCCGACCTCATCGAGAGCGGCGGTGTCGACGGCACGGCCGACGTCATCAAGAGCCACCACAACGTGGGTGGCCTGCCCGACGACATGCG
The DNA here is from genome assembly GCA_025456105.1 of Ilumatobacteraceae bacterium. Lineage (GTDB taxonomy): Bacteria > Actinomycetota > Acidimicrobiia > Acidimicrobiales > Ilumatobacteraceae. The sequence goes on from JALOLG010000040.1 coordinate 6,335, forward strand.
CCTGCAGCTCGTCGAGCCGCTGCGCGAGCTGTTCAAGGACGAGGTGCGCCGCCTGGGCCACGAGCTCGGCCTGCCCGACGAGATGGTGTGGCGCCAGCCGTTCCCCGGTCCGGGCCTCGGCGTGCGGATCATCGGCGAGGTCACGCCCGACAAGGTCGCGACGCTGCAGGAGGCCGACGCGATCGTGCGCGAGGAGATCGCCTGGGCCGGGCTCGAGCGCGAGATCTGGCAGGCCTTCGCGGTGCTGCCCGACATCCGCTCGGTGGGCGTGATGGGCGACGAGCGCACCTACGGCTGGCCGGTGATCGTGCGCGCCGTCACCAGCGACGACGCGATGACCGCCGACTGGGCCCGCCTGCCGTACGACCTGCTCGAGCGGATCTCGAGCCGGATCGTCGCCGAGGTCCCGGGTGTCAACCGGGTGGCCTACGACATCACGTCGAAGCCTCCCGGCACCATCGAGTGGGAGTGACGGACCACCCCGCAGGGCGTCTGGGCTGCAGCTGCACTCACCTGTGATGGCAGCTGCATCCCGAGCTGCTGGTGGTGGCGATGCGGGGGGACCGGTCACGGTTCTGCGCCGCGTTCGCAACATGTTCGTAATGATCGATACACTCCCGTCCGATCATGCGACGTCGGACCCGAGCCCTCCTCGTCGCCGGCGCCCTCCTCGTGGCGGGCCCGGCGATGCAACCCCACGTGGCGACCGCCCAGACCGTCGACCAGCAGCGCCGCGAGGTCGAGCGCATCGTCGACGAGCTCGAGCGGCTCGAGGAGCAGTCCGACCTGCTCACCGAGCAGTACAACGTGGCGCTCGGTGACAAGGCCCGCCTCGACGAGGAGGTGGCCGAGGCCGAGCAGCGCGTGGCCGCCAAGGAGGCCGAGCTGGCCGAGCTGCGCGGCGACCTGGCATCGGTCGCCGTTCGTGCCTTCACCGGGTCGGGCACCGACGTGCTCGGCCCGCTGTTCAACAGCGCCGACTCCTACACCGACACCCTGCAGCGCGACCAGCTCGCCCGGGTGGCGCTGAGCGTCGGCACGGTCACCACCGACGACCTCGATGCCCTCGTCGCCGAGCTCGACGACGAGCGCGCCGACCTCGATCGCAAGCGCGAGCAGGTGGCGTCGCTCGCCGAGCAGATCGCGAGCCAGCAGGACGACACCGATGCCCTGCGCGCCGAGTACCAGCAGCGGCGCGCCGACGCCGAGGCCCGCCTCGGTCAGCTGATCGCCGAGGAGGAGCAGCGCCGCGCCGAGGAGGCCTACCGCCGCCTCGTCGAGCAGACCGCTGCCGCCAACGCGGCGACCAGCAGTGGCGGTGGGAACGGCGGCGGCGGTGGTGGCGGCAACGCCGCCACGCAGGTCGCAGCACCGGCCGCGCCCGCCGGCGGCGGCGCGTCGACACCTGCCCCGGCACCCGCCGCTCCGGCTCCTGCTCCGACGCCGCCACCGGCCGCGAGCTACCCGGCGCCGTCCGGGCTCGCCGGCGCGGTCATCAGCGCGGCGCTGGCGCAGGTCGGTGTGCCGTACCGCTACGCCACCTCGAGCCCCGGCGTGGGGTTCGACTGCTCCGGTCTCACCCACTACGCCTGGGCGCAGGCCGGGGTGAACCTGCCTCGCAACTCGGCGGCCCAAGCCGGTTCCGTGCCGCGGGTGCCCGTCAGCGAGGCTCGTCCGGGCGACCTGATCTTCTACTACTCGCCGATCAGCCACGTCGGCATCTACCTCGGCGGTGGCCAGCTCGTGCACGCACCCAACACCGGCAAGACGGTGTCGGTCGCGAACGTGAACTGGGGCAAGGTCGTCGCCGTCGGCCGGCCGGGCTGACCGCGCACCACCCGGCACGGCTACGGTTCCCGCCCGTGACGATCCCGGGCATCGACGTCGACCCGGTCACGCGCTGGCTCGCCGACCACGTCGAGGGTGCCGTCGCCCCGTTCGAGTTCGCCCTCATCGCCGGCGGTCGCTCGAACCTCACGTTCGCGGTCACCGGGGCCGACGGTCGCCGCTTCGTGCTGC
>JALOLG010000401.1 GCA_025456105.1 Ilumatobacteraceae bacterium
GTTGACGACGTGGGACCCGGTGAAGATGCCGCGCTTCTCGAGCGCGCCCTCGGTGGAGAGCCGGTCGATCTCGGACCGGCCGGCGACCTCGGCGCGGAACGCCTCGACCGCGGCGCGCTGGGCGTCCGCGGTCAACTCGGCCACCCGCGGGTGCTCCGGCGACATCACGGCGAAGGTCATGCCGAAGGCGGTGTCGGGCCGGGTGGTGAAGACCTGCAGGGGCGGCACGTCGGTGCGGGCCGAGCCGTCGGCGGCAGCGACGGGCAGGCCGAACTCGGCGCCCTCGGACCGGCCGATCCAGTTGCGCTGCATGAGCTTCACCCGGTCGGGCCACTCCAGCGCGTCGAGGTCGTCGAGCAACTCCTGCGCGTAGGCGGTGATGCGGAAGAACCACTGCTCGAGGTCCCGCCGCTCGACGACGTCGCCCGAACGCTCGCACGTGCCGTCGCCCAGCACCTGCTCGTTGGCGAGCACGGTCTGGCAGCCGGGGCACCAGTTGACCGGCGCCTCGGCGCGGTAGGCCAGGCCCGCCTCGTGGAACTTGAGGAAGATCCACTGGGTCCAGCGGATGTACTCGGGGTCGTGGCTCTTGACCACGCGCCGCCAGTCGTAGACGGCGCCGATGCGCTGCAGCGACGAGGACAGCTCGGCGATGCGGGCCTCGGTGAACGGCCGCGGGTGCTGCCCGGTCTTGATGGCGGCGTTCTCCGCCGGCAGGCCGAAGGAGTCGAAGCCGATGGGCGTGAGCACACCCCCGCCCTGCATCGTCCGGTAGCGGACGAGCAGGTCGCCGAAGGTGTAGTTCCGGACGTGCCCGATGTGCGCCGCGCCCGACGGGTACGGGTACATCGACAGCACGTAGGTGGGCGGCCGCGGGTCGTCGTTCTCGATCTGGTAGGTGCCCTCGTCGCGCCAGCGCTCCTGCCAGCGCGGCTCGATCGCCTGCGGGACGTAGCCGCCCGAGCCCTCGTCCCCTGCTCCTGCACCGTCGTCGGTCATGGGGGGTGATGCTACCGACCGCCCCTCCCCACCCCGGGACCGGCCGGGATCGCGGATGTGGCGGAAAACCCGCGCCACGGGTTGCCCACCTGCCGGTGCCCTGCTGGTAGATTGGCGATCCCTACGGGGCTATAGCTCAGTTGGTAGAGCGCTTCCATGGCATGGAAGAGGTCAGGGGTTCAATTCCCCTTAGCTCCACTCCGAGGACGGCCGGCGCAGCAGCGCCGGCCGTGTCGCGTCCGGCGTCAGGGACGCCGAATCGGGCACGCCCTCAGGCGGCGCGCCACTCCACGCGGGGGCGGTCGCCCCAGAGGCGCTCGAGCTCGTAGTAGGCCCGGGCCTCGGCGGTGAGGACGTGGACCACGAAGTCGCCGTAGTCCATGAGCACCCAATCCATGGTGTCGAGGCCCTCGATGCGGCGCGGCTTCGGGCCGCCCGCCTCGGTGAGCTGCTCCTCCACGGCCTCGACGATGGCCCGCACCTGCCGGGAGGTGTTGCCGCTCGTGATCACGAAGTAGTCGGTGATCGAGAGGACGTCGCCCACGTCGATGAGGAGGGTGTCGGTGGCGAGCTTGTCGTCGGCGGCGCGGGCGGCGAGCACCGGCCACGGGTCCGCCGGGCTCGGAGCGCCGGCGGCGGTCGCCGGAACGGTGGTGTCGGCCGGTTCAGTCACGATGGCCCGAGCGTACCGGTCCGTCAGCCGACGAGGTCCTCGCCGACGATCACGGTGAGCGCGGCGACGGTCGGGTGGCGGGAGGTCATGACGATCTCGTCGATCCCGAGCACGGCGGCGAGGCGCTCGGCGTCGGGCAGGCCGGCCTCGGTGGTGAGGATCTCGCTCGTCTGCCGCGCCATCGGGTCGGCGTTCCCGATCACCACGATCCGGCTGTCGGCGGCGACGAGCTGTGACCCGAACTCGGTCACGACCTGCTCGAGTGTCAGGCTCGAGGTGGCGTTGAGCAGCCGGACGGGCACGCGGGGGACACCGTCGGCGCCGACCGGGAACGGCACGACCCGCAGGGCGAGGTCTCGCGCCGCGGCGTTGTCGACGACGAGGAACTCGGCGGTGGAGCCGTCGTCCATGGGGATGTCGCGGACGTGGAACGGCAGCCGTTCCTGCACCACGGTCCCGCCCTGCATGGCCGAGAGCGCGTCGGTGATCGGGATCTCCAGCTCCGGCACCTCGCCGCCGTCGGCCAGCGCGTCGAGCCATGCGTCCCAGATGTCGACCTGCCGCCCGATGCGGTTCACCGGCGACTCGCCCGGGTTCACGTGGGCGAAGACCTCGGGCACCTCGTCGGGATCGAGGTCGAGCTCGCCACTCGGGTAGAGCGTCTCCAGGGTGTCGTCCGGACCGGCGGCCACCAGGGCATCGGGCAGGTCCACCGTGAGACCGCCGAGAGGGTCGAGCAGCAGGGCCATGCCGCCGGGGTCGAGCGTCGCCGTGGAGGTGGCTCCGACGCGCAGGAGCTGCCCGATCCGGGCGGCGAGGCCGTCGAGGCCCTCTGCGGCGTAGACGTCGACGAACCGGTACGGCGCGGTGCCGTCGTCCGGCGCCACGGCGAGCGTCGGCTCTGCCGTGATGATCGTCCCGCCCTGCTGCCCGGCAGTCGGGACGAGCACGCTGACACCCACGAGCGTGTCGTCCTCGTCCACGGAGGCGAGCAGCAGCACCTCGGTGGGCTCCACGAGGACCT
>JALOLG010000402.1 GCA_025456105.1 Ilumatobacteraceae bacterium
CTCCTCCAACGAGCACGTGCGATCGACGACGGGCACGATCGAGCCCGCCTGAGCCATCTCCCGAAGCACCTCGAGGTCGGCCGCGCTCTCGCTCGACACGAACGTGCCCATCCGCTGACCGACGAACAGCGACGTCACGCTGGCCCACATCGGCCGTTGGAGCCCGCCAAGGATGCTGCCACCGCCTTCGCCACCGACGATGACGAGCGCGCCCTTCGGCGCCAGCGCCCGCCGCAGGAGCGAGATGGGCCGGTTGCCACCGATGTCGAGGATCGCGTCGTAGCGCACCCCGGCGTCGGTGATCTCCGAGGTCGTGTAGTCGACCACGTCGGTGGCGCCGAGCGATCGGGCGAGCTCGATCTTCCCCGGACTCGTGACAGCGGTGACCTCGGCGCCGGCGGCCACGGCGACCTGCACGGCGAACGTGCCGACACCACCGCCCGCACCGATCACCAGGACCCGTTGGCCCGGCTGCACCTTCGCCCGGTCGCGGACGGCCTGGAGCGCGGTGAGCCCCGAGATCGGGATGGCTGCCGCCTGCTGGTCGGTGAGGTTCGACGGTGCGAGCGCCAGGTTCCGACGCTTGGCGACGGTTCGGTCGGTGAACGCCCCGTTGCGGGTGGTGCCGAACACCCGGTCGCCCACCGCGAGGTCGTCGACGCCCGGCCCCACGGCCGCGACGGTGCCGCACAGCTCGGTTCCGAGGGCGAACACCTTGGGCCGGCGGAGACCGAACGCCACCCGCGCCACCTTCGGCAGGCCGGACATCACGTGCCAGGCGCCGCGGTCGAGCCCTGCGGCGCGCACCTCGACCAGCACCTGACCCTCGCCCACCTCGGGCACCGGGATCTCCTCCAGGCGCAGCACCTCGGGTCCGCCGTACTCGTGCCGCCCCACCGCTCGTCGCGTCATCGCCGTCGTCGCCATCTCATCGCTCCCTTCCCTCGTCGTGGTCGCGGTGCTCCGCGACGGGCGCGGCACACCGCGACCGAGACGAAGACCTTACGATGTAAGGTACCTTACACTGTATGGGAACACAACGCCAGCACGCACCCGACCCCATGACCACCCGCACCACCCCGTCGCACCGACCGCCGCTCACCCGTGCGCGCGTCCTCACGACCGCCGTGGCGATCGCCGACGACCTCGGCCTCACCGCGCTGACGATGCGGTTGCTCGCCGAGCGCCTCGATGTCGAGCCGATGTCGCTCTACCACCACGTCGCCAACAAGGACGCACTGCTCGACGGGATGGTCGACCTCGTGTTCGCCGAGATCGCCCTGCCGGAACCCGGCGAGGCGTGGCGTCCTGCCATGCGCCGACGCGCGGTCTCGGCACGCCACGCGCTGCAGCGGCACCCGTGGGCGGTGAGCCTGATGGAGTCGCGCCGCTCCCCCGGCCCGGCGATGCTGCGGCACCACGACACCGTGATCGGCTGCCTGCGAGCCGCCGGCCTCGACGCACGCGACACCACCCACGTGTTCTCGGCGATCGACAGCTTCGTCTACGGCTTCGCCGTCCAGGAGACCACGCTCCCCTTCGACGGACCCGACGAGATGCGCGAGATCGCCACCGACATCGTCGGCGCCATCGACCCCACCGACTACCCCCACCTCACCGCCCTCGCGGCCGAGCTGCTCCCCGACTTCGACCACGCCCACGAGTTCGAGTGGGGACTCGACGCGCTCCTCGACGGGCTCGAGCGTGCGGTCCGCCCGCGTGCACGGCGTCGCACGCGATCATCACGACCGTGATCGCGGCCACCGACACGCTCGCCGACCAGGAGCGCATGAAGCTGTGGCTCGGCGTGGGTGCCGCAGCACTCGTCGTCCTGCTGACGGCGTTCGGGTGGTTCCGCTCCCGTCGCCGCCAGCGGGGGTCGTCGCGACGACGCCGCGAGGTGCTCGCGCTCGCGAACTCGATGATCCCACCGGAGGTGCGCCGGGAGCGACCGCACGCCCGCTGGACCGACCTGTCGTCCGACAGCGAGCGCTCGCTGTGGCGACGTCACGGCGTGATGCTCGCCGTGCTGGTGTGCCTCCCGATCCTGGGCGTGGCGACGATCGCGTCCGACCGGCTCGAGGACGCCCTCGCCTGGGTCGGAGAGCACTGGCTGCTCGTCCTCGCGATCGTGGCGGTGCCGGTGCTGCTGTTCGTGCGGTCGCAGGTGCGGCTCGCCACGCGCAGCGTCGACGAGCGCAGCGACCTGCTCGGGCTCGCGGTCGCCGACGCGCCGGGGATCGGCGTCGGCGTGCGCGGCGGGGCGATCAAGCCCGTGCCGGTAGGAGGGCTCCGACGGGCTGGAGTCCGGTACGGCCGGCAGGTGACGGTGAGCACGATGCGCGCCGGTGCCGGTGCGGTCACGACCACCCACGTGGCCGTCGTGGCAGCGGTCGCCGAGGGACGCGGCGAGGACGGCCGCTGGGTTCAGGCACCGGCTGAGTGGGCCGGCATCGACCCCGGCCCCGGCGAGGTGAACGTCCGCACGGGCGCCGACGGCGTGCTCGTCGAGCGGACGGTCGCGGTCACGTCGTCGAGCCTCGACGTCCTCGAGGCCGAGCTGAGCGACCTCCGCCTCGCCGAGCATCTCGCCGACCGGGCCGGCTGACCACCGGGAACACCCGAGCGCACCGAGCGGTTGCACCACGTGTGATCCCCCGCCGAGTCGTGCAACGTGCGTTCCGCTCCCTCAACC
>JALOLG010000403.1 GCA_025456105.1 Ilumatobacteraceae bacterium
GCCGACGTGGGTGGAGGTGGGTGGCGCGATCGGCCGTGCGCTGGTCCGACGCCTCGAGCACCCCGACGACGAGCTCGCCCGTCGCACGCTCCAGATCGGTGCCGAGCGATCGGGTGCCGAGTGGTTCGCCCGGCTCGGTCGCTGCCTGGCGGGTGCCCCGGGGCGGACCGCCGAGCAGTGCGAGGCCGACGGCGACCCGTGGGGCCGGCTCGCGGCCGTGACCTGCGACGGCCTGACTGCCCTGGCGAGCGGCCGATCGGCCGTCGCGGCGCTGACGAGCGGCGTCGAGCTGACCCGGGATCTCGCGGCACCACTCGTCGAGGCGGTCGTGCTCGATGCGCTCGCCGTCGCCCAGGATCGCGAGCACCTCGCCGTCGCCGCCGACACGGCGCGCGCGGCCGAGCGGCTCCGACGCAGCATCCAGACGGGTGCCACCCCGCTGCAGTCGTACCGGTCGCGGTTCGAGGAGATCGCGGCCGCAGCGCGAGACCTGGCGCCGGCGACGACCGCACCCCGTGTGACCATCCGGTGCCTCGGTGGGTTCTCGATCGCCGTCGGTGACGAGTCGGTCGATCTCGGTGCGCTCCGCCCTCGAGCCCGATCGGTGCTGCACCTCCTCGCCCTGCACGCCGATCACCCCGTCCACCGCGACACGCTCCTCGACGCGCTGTGGCCCGACGTCGACGTCGCTGCGGGGCTGCGATCGCTGCAGGTCGCGGTCTCGGCCATCCGCAAGGAGCTGGCAGGCGCTCCGGTCACGATCGACCGCACCGCCGAGGGGTACGTGCTCGCCACCGCAGGTGCCGGCACCGACGTCCAGGCGCTCGAGGTGGCGTGTGCCGACGTGCACGCGGCCCGGCGACGCGGCGACCACCCCACCGCCGTCGATGCCGCGCAGGAGGTCGTCGGCATGGTCACCGGCGAGCTGCTCCCCGAGGACGGACCAGCCGACTGGGTGGTCCCCGAGCGCGACCGCGTGCGTCAGCTGGTGGTGGGTGCGGCGGTCGCCGGTGCCGACTCGGCGCTCGAGTGCGGCCGGCCCGACGCGGCCGTGGAGATCGCGCAGCGGGCGCTGCACGCCGAGCGCTACGACGACCGGGCGTGGCGGGTGCTCATCGACGCCACCGAGGCGGCCGGCGACACCTGCGCCGCGGCGCGCGCCCGCGAGAGCTACGAGGCGATGCTCGCCGACCTCGACGTGCCGGCTACTTCACGCGCTGGAACTCGAGCTCGGTGATGGCGCACGCTTGGATCGCAGCCGGGTCCGGGTAGCAGCCGCCGATCATCGTGGTGACGCTCACCACGTCGTCCTCTTCGATCTTGATCGTCTGGAACCCGTCCTCGTCGGCGATCTCGGCGTCCTGCTCGACGATCTGGCCATCGGTCTTCGTGATCACGAACCGGACGGTGCGCGGCCGCGGCTGCTCGCGGTCGACCTTGCCGCCGTCGGACTGCTGGCCGTTGTGGAACAGGACGTGCTCGACGTCACTCGGCTCCACGAACGCGATCGTCACCGACGCCGGGGCGGCCTCCGGCAACCAGAACGTGAGCGTGTTCGAGTCGAAGGCGAGCGTGCCGTCGCCGCTCGTGGCGGTGGCACGGTCGGAGTCGAGTGCGATGGTCTCGTACTCGGGGGCCACGGTGCGGCGCACGGTGTTGTAGAGCGACTCGAAGGGGCTGAAGATGAGGCTCCGCGTGCTCGGGATCACGATGGCGGTGCCGATGCCGACGATCGCGAGCAGCGCGAGCACGCGGCGTGCGTTCGACAGCCCGCTCGACGCCTTGCCCGCGACGAGTCGACCCTGCTTGCCGACGTCGGTGCCCGACCGCCCCGGCTGGCCGGGCCGCGTGCCGGCGGCCACGACCTTGGGCTCCTTGGGCTTGCGCTGCCACCACTTCCGCTTGACCGGCACGACCTCCGCGAGCGACGTCCCGCAGCGCCGGCAGTAGTTGCGCGACGGGTCGTTGCCCTCGCCGCACGCCCCGCACACGAGGTCGCCGGGGTTGATCTTGCGCGACGGCGGCTGCTTCACCGGCTTGGGCCGCGCGCGGGTGGGCTGCGGCGTCTGGGCCTGGGGCACCCGCGCCTCGGGGGCCTTGGCCTCGGTGGACGTGGGCGTCGCCACGAGCGCAGCCGCCTTGTCGTCGGCGGTGGTCGCAGCGGCGCTCGCAGCGGTGGTTGCCGCCGCTGCGGTGGAGGCGGCGGCCGCAGGAGCGGCGCCGGGCGCCGGGCCGGTCGCCGGTGCACCACCGGGCGAGGGGAGCGTGCCCGGCGTCGTACCGGCCGCACCGGAGGGCGGCGGCAGGTCGTCGCCGCTGATCGCGTGCTTGATGCGGGTGACGATGCCGGCCTTCTCGGCCTCCACCTCGGGCTCGGGCTCCGGCTCGGGGACGTCCTCGACGATCTTCTCGCCCGACCACTCGAGGAACGCCGAGCACGAACCGCAGAACTGGTCGTCGTCGGCGTTCTGGTTGCCGCACTCCTTGCAGATGATCATGTCGTCGTCCCCCGGCCCACGATCTCCAACCGGTGCGTGACGTGCGCCGGCTTGTTCCTCGTCACCATATTGCTCAGCCGGGTCGCGTCGACGGAGGATGGGTCGTCGACCTCGAGCCGTACGACGAGCACCGGGTCGTCGGCGCCGGGCAGGTCCGTCCCGGGACGCTCGCTCCAGACGCCGGTGCAGTCGTCGGT
>JALOLG010000404.1 GCA_025456105.1 Ilumatobacteraceae bacterium
CTTGGCCGACTTCGAGCGCTCGAGCAGGTGCGCCGGGATGCGGGGATCAGCAGCGGGCGCGTCGGCGGCCGCCGCCGGCTCGGCGGCGGGCTCCGGCGTCGCCGCCTTCTCGCGGGCGGCCTGCGCCCGCTTCAGCAGGTGCTCGGGGATCTCGGTCATGTCAGCTCGTCTCCATGCACGTCTCGAACCGGATCACAGCGGCCCGGAGATGCCGCCGTCCTTGCGGACTCGCCAGAAGTGGATCGCCATGAAGATGACGATGATGAACGGGAAGAACAGCACGTGCAGCACGTACCATCGCAGGAGCGTCTCGGGTCCGATCTCGGCGCCGCCGAGCAGCACGAAGCGCACCTCCTGACCGAACACCGGCGTGTAGCCCATCATGTTCGTGCCCACGGCCACCGCCCACAGGGCCAGCTGGTCCCACGGGAGCAGGTAGCCCGTGAACGACAGCAGCAGGGTGAGGGTGAGCAGGATGACGCCGATCACCCAGTTGAACTCGCGGGGTGCCTTGTAGGCGCCGTGGTAGAAGACGCGCGCCATGTGCAGGAACACCGACAGCACCATCAGGTGCGCGCCCCACCGGTGCATGTTGCGCACCAGGAGGCCGAACGTCACCGAGGTCTGCAGGTTGGAGATGTCGTTCCAGGCCGCGGTGGCCTCGGGGCGGTAGAAGAACATCAGGAAGATGCCCGTGACCGTGAGCAGGATGAACAGGAAGAAGCTCAGGCCACCGAGGCACAGCGTGTAGCTGACCTTCACGGCGTGGCGCTTCACCTTCACCGGGTGCAGGTGGTACAGCACCGAGTTCATGATCACGTAGGAGCGGTTCCGGGGGCTGTCGGTGTAGCCCTTGCGGAAGATCGAGCCCGGCCGGAAGATGCTGCTCCACACCTGGCTGCCCTGCACCCCGTCGACCGCCTTGGTGGCGCGGTCCTTGAGGGTGGGGCGTGGTTGGTCGTCGATGATCTTCGCCATGTGCGGTCAGAACCTCATGCCGTAGCCGTAGCCGTGGTTGTTGGTGCGGGTGTGCGGATCGCCGGCCGCCGAGGGCTGGCCCGCCTTGCCGAGGATGATCACCCCGGTGGGGCACCGGTCGACGCAGAGCGCGCACCGGGTGCAGATGTCGTCGTCGATGATGAACACGACGTGGTCGGAGGGGTCGGCGCCGGGCTGCTCGGTGCCGTCGGCCCCGACGATCGCCTCGGGGCTCACCATGTGGATGCACTTCCACGGGCAGATGTCGACGCAGCCCTCGCACATGATGCACTCGGTCTGGTCGATGTGGATGAACTGCTTGGGCTTGACGGCCGTCGGTGCGTGCCATGGGTCAGGCCTTCTTCACCAGCGGGCGGCCGAACGTGCTGGTCTCGATCTCCTTGGCGGCGGCCTTCTGGCCGCGCTTCTGCCACCAGATCCACATGAAGATGAGCAGCCCGAAGAAGTACACGTGGATCAGCACGACGACGATGTCGCGCACCGCCTCGTACTGCAGCGTGATGGGGTTCCACCCGCCGGCCGACTGCGGCTTGAGGATGCCACCGGGGCCGTAGATGATCTTGGTGCGGTCCCAGCCGAGGTCCTTGTCGGCGTGGTCGATCCACTGGTGGGGCACGACGCCGAACGCGAGGAACATCACGCCGAACGCGTAGGTGGCACCGATCATCGCCTCGCCCCACGACACGGGCGTGCCGATGGGTCGACGGTTGCCGTAGGGGATGGCCGCGAGCGTGAGGATCGTCGACGCGATCAGCGACGCGAGGAAGGCCATGTTCATGCCCGGCCACTCCAGGATGTCGATCGCGATCATGCGGGGCGCTCTGCCTTCCTCACTCGTCGGGGTGTCGTCGTCGGTTCGGCACGGACGGGACCCGTGCGCGGGGACGTGCCGACTGTAGTCGGGGACCCCCCGTCCGGAGCCATTCCCGGCCGGGCCCGGCCGACACCTGGCGCTGACATGGGACCAGTCTGGCACCGCACCCTCGGGGGAGCGCGAGGTTGTGCGTAAGTTCAGCAGCGCGCTCCATCGCACCAAAGTCGGACTCCCGCTTCGCGTGGGTGCGGGGATTCCCGCTCCACGCGGAGCGACGTCTATCGTTGCGCCCGTTCGTGTCGTGAGAGGACGGATGTGACCGAGATCCCCGAACACCTGCTGAAGCGGAGCCGCGAGCGCCGCGCCGCGCTCGGCCTGGGCGGCGACGACGCCGCGGCGGGTGGCGACGCCCCGGCTGCGACGCCAGCGGTCAGCTCGTCGTCGGCCCCCGCCGCCAGCGCAGCCGCACCGGCGGCACCGGCCGGTCGCGCCGCGGCCAAGCCCGCGGCAGCGCCACCCCCACCGAAGCCCGACTCGCCCGTCGTGGTGGCCTACAAGAAGCGGCGCCGCATCCCCGTGTGGGCGATGGCCGCGCTGGGCCTGATGCCGATCTGGGTGTTCATGTACGCCCGCTCGCTCACGCCGGTCGAGGAGGAGGCCGAGGGCCCGCTCGGCCTCGGTGCGGAGATCTACAGCAACTGCGCGTCCTGCCACGGCGGTGACGGCGGCGGCGGCGTCGGCTACGCGTTCTCGGGCGGCAGCGTGCTGGCCACCTTCCCGAACATCGAGGACCAGCTCCGGTACGTGTACTACGGCACCGGCGAGTACAACCTGGCCGGCGTCGAGATCTACGGCGACCCGAACCGCGAGGGTGGCCCGCACATCACGGGCGAGCGCGGGGTGATGCCGCAGTTCGGCGCCACGGCCGGCGGTGCGCTCACCGACTACGAGCTGCTGTCGGTGGTCTGCCACGAGCGCTACACGCTCGGCGGCGCCGACCCCACGATGGAGCCCTGGGCCGAGGAGTACGAGCAGTGGTGCTCGGAGGAGTCCGAGGTGTTCGCCGCGCTCGAGGGTGGTCAGTACACCCTGCCCACCATGGATCAGTTCGTCGAGGGCATCATCCCGATCGGCGAGGCTCCGGTGGAGGGCTCCGGGCCCCAGGAGTGAGCCCGACGCCGGCCGCCGGGTACGACGTGGTCGTCGTCGGAGGCGGGCCGGCAGGCGCCACGGTCGCGCACACGCTCGCCCGGGCGGGTCGGTCGGTGGTGGTCGTCGAGCGTCGCCACCACCCACGCCCGAAGGTGTGCGGCGACCTCCTGACGCCGCGCGCGCTGGGCGAGCTCGGGGCGCTCGGCCTCGGCGACGACCTCGACCGGCTCGGCCACCGCGTCGAGTGCGTGCGGCTGCACGGCTGGGGCCGCACCGTCGAGTCACCGTGGCCCGCCCATCCGGACCTTCCGGCGCACGGCCTGGTGGTGCGGCGTGACCGGCTCGACGAGCGGCTGATCACCGCGGCCACCGAGGCGGGCGCCGACCTGCTCGGCGGTCACGAGGCCGTGGCACCGGTGGTGTCGCGCGGCTTCGTGCGGGGCGCCGAGGTGGTCGGCCCCGACGGCCGCCGCAGCGAGGTGCGCGGGCGGTTCACGGTGGTCGCCGACGGCGCGAACAGCCGCTTCGGGCGGGCGCTCGGCACGTCACGACGACCGTCGTGGCCCTTCGCCCTGGCCGCGCGGGCCTACTGGTCGACCCCGCTCGCCGACACCCGCTCGATCGAGATCCTGCTCGACATGACCGAACGCGGCCGTCATGCCGGTGGCTACGGCTGGGTGTTCCCCACCGGCGACGGCACGGTCAACCTCGGCGTCGGGGTCGTGTCGACGGCCACCGACGTCCGGTCGGTGAACCTCCACCACCTGCTCACCGCGGTCGCCGAGCGGGTCGCGGCGCGCTGGGAGCTCGACCCGTCACGGCCGGTGAGCCTGCCGGCCACGGGTCGCGTGCCGATGGGGGGCGCCG
>JALOLG010000405.1 GCA_025456105.1 Ilumatobacteraceae bacterium
TTCACGTGCACCACGCCGATCAACGTCACCACCCAGAACACCGTGGTCGTCACGGGCACCCCGACCGATCCGGACGGGCAGGAGCTGTGCGTCGAGACGCCGTGCGACGTCACCGACTCGGCCCAGGCGGTCGTGACGGTGATCACGGGGGGTGTGCGGCCGCCGCCGGCCTCGCTCACGGTGAGGAAGGTGGCGACGCCGGCCGACGGGACCCGGTTCCCGTTCACCGCGGTCGGCGAGTCGTTCACGCTCGCGGACGGCGAGTCGCGCACGTTCGCCGGTCTCGAGCCGGGCGACTACACCGTCACCGAGCAGGTGCCGAGCGGGTGGACGCTCGACGCGATCAGCTGCGTCTCGACGCGTTCCGGCGATCCGGTCACGACCGATCTCCGAGCCGGCAGCGTCACGGTCACGCTGGCGCCCGCCCAGAGCGCCACGTGCACGTTCACCAACCGCGTGTCGTCCACCGGGCTCCCGCCCACGGGTGCATCGGGCGTGCAGCAGCTGATCGGCCTCGCCTGGCTGACCCACCCCGTGATCCTCCCGAGGACGGGGAAGAGGCCGCTCGGATCAGCCGAAGACGACGGGGACGGTGCGCGGGCCGCGGACCTGGCCGCCGGCCCAGGTGACGCCCTCCGGGTCCTCGATCTCGAACTCGGGGATGCGGGCGAGCCACTCCTCGATCGCCACGCGCAGCTCCATGCGCGCCAGGTTCGAGCCGGCGCAGCGGTGGATGCCGGCGCCGAAGGCGACGTGGCGGTTGTGCTGGCGGTCGAGGATCACCTCGTCGGGGTGCTCGAACACCTCGGGGTCGCGGTTGGCGGCGGGGAAGCTCATGAGGATGCGGTCGCCGGCGTGCATCGGGCAGCCGGCGTACTCGACGTCGTGGTCGAGCACTCGCGCCATCGTGACGGGTGAGTAGGCGCGCAGCAGCTCCTCGATCGCCGTGGGCATCAGCTCGGGTTCGGCCACCAGGCGGCGGCGGTCGTCGGGGTGGGTGGCGAGGTGCCACAGCGACGACCCGATCGCCGACCAGGTGGTGTCGATGCCGGCGATCAGCAGCAGCGCCGCCATCCCGAGCACCACGCTCTGCTCCACCGGTTCGCCGTCGACCTCGGCGTGCACGAGCTCGGTGAGCAGGTCGTCGCCGGGGTGCACCTTGCGGTCCTCGATCTGGGCGGTGAGGTAGTTGGCGATGGCCACCACGCCGTGGCGGCGCCGCTCCTCGTCGTAGGCGAACTCGAGGACGTCGCGGACCCACCCGGTGAACGTGTCGCTCTCCTCGGGTGGCACGCCGAGGAGGTGGGCGATCACGCGGACCGGGATCTGCTGGGCGTAGTCGGCGGCGGCGTCGGCCCGCCCCGTGTGCACGAAGCCGTCGACGAGCCGGCGGCACAGCTCGCGGGTCATCACCTCGTACTCCTCCACCTTCTTCGGGCTCATGGCCGGGAGGATGAGGCGGCGGGTCCAGGAGTGGAGCGGCGGGTCGGCGCTGATGGGCGGCACGCCGTTGGCGAGCAGGGGCTGCTGGCCGGCGGCTCGGCGGGCCTCGATCTCGGCCCGCTCCTCCTCGGTGGGCTGCAGCGGCGGCACCACGCCCACGCCGTTGCCCGACGGGAAGTCCTCGATGTTGCGGGCCATCGCCGTGACGTGCTGGTAGGTGACCGGGAGCCACGACCCGCCCCACCGCTCGGTGTGGGCGATCGGGCAGCGCGACCGCATCTCGGCCCAGATGCCGTACGGGTCGTCGACGTACTGCGGGTCGAAGATGTCGTAGTCGGTCGTCCAGTCGGTGACCGGTGCGGTCGTCGGCGTGTCCATGCGCATCCCCCGAGCGTCAGTGGTGTGTCGCAGAGGTTAGGTCGCACGCCGATCGGCCTCGGGAGTCCGCCGGGAATGGCAATCTCATGCCATGGCACAGCGGCATGTCGTGACCATCGATCGGTCCGGTCGCCTCGTGGTGCCGAAGTCGCTCCGCGACGAGCTGGGTCTGGTGCCGGGGCAACCGCTGGCGGCGTCGGTCGTCGATGGTCGACTCGAGATCGAGCCGGTGGTGCACGAGGCCCGGATCGTCGAGCGCGACGGCATCCACGTGATCGTCCCGCTCGACGAGGTCGAGCCGCTCACGTCCGATTCGGTCCGCGACGTGCTCGAGTCGGTCCGGCGGTGACGCGCCGTCCGCGTGAGACCCCCGACACGTCGGTGGTCGTGGCGGCGCTGAGCAGCTGGCACGTCGACCACGACGAGGCCGTCGATGCGCTCGTCGCGCCGAGGGTGATCGGTGCTCATGTGCTGACCGAGGCGTACTCGGTGCTCACCCGCTTGCCACCGGGTCGGCGGGTGTCGGTGCGGGTGGCCCACGAGGCACTCGTCCGCACGTTCCCCGGCGAACCGCTGGCGCTCACCGGGACCTCGGTGCGGTCGCTCCTCGATCGACTCGTGGAGCTCGGCGTGTCCGGCGGTGCCACGCACGACGCGCTCGTCGCCGAGACGGCCCGGCTCCACGATCTGCGTCTGGTCACGGGCGACCGTCGTGCCATGGCCGTCTACGACGCCCTCGGCGTCGAGGTGCGGTTCATCGGAACTTCAGCCTGACGGCGGGGGTCGGAACGAGTGGGCTCCACCTGCCCGGCTCGGTTCGGCCCGAGGCACCGGCGGACGTGGCATCGGACGGTCCGACGCGCCTACCGCAGCAGTTCGTCGACGAGCGCGACGCGCACCTTCGCCGACGCTGCGGCCCGGAGATCGTCGTCGAGCGTGACGAGGGCGTCGGCCTGGAGCAGCGTCAGCGCGACGTACTCGGCGTCGAACGTGTCCGGCCAGTCGAGCTCCGCGGCAACCTTCCAAGCCTTCGCCTGCAGCACTCGGTCTCCCAGGAGCCGCAGCTGCAGGCCGCGGATGTAGTCGAGCTGCTCGTCCGCGACGGGCTTGGTGATCTCCCCGGCGCGGACCCGCTGATAGGTCGTCGACAGCACCTGGGAGCGCAGCAGCGTCGGCGCGACCAGCTGCACGTCGTGGCGGAGCACCGCACTGGTCTGCGCGAGGCGGAGGG
>JALOLG010000406.1 GCA_025456105.1 Ilumatobacteraceae bacterium
AGGAATCGTGACCAAGCCGCTTCGGTCACGATCTGTTGGCGGGACCACCACCGCTTGGTCACCGTTCGTCGCCAGGACGGCGCAGGAATCGTGACCAAGCCGCTTCGGTCACGATTCCTCGCGGAGGCGGTGGCAGGCGTCAGGCGGTGGCGGCGGCGTAGGCGGCGTCGATCTGCTGGGCGAGGGTGTCGGCGTCGGACTCGCCCGACCAGCGCGCCACCACGTTGCCGTCGGCATCGAGCATCGTGACGAACGGGAAGCCGCTCAGGCCATAGGCGAAGCCGGCGTCGAACGTCTCGCTGTCGGCCAGCGCGGGCCACGGCCAGGCCTCACGCTCCAACCACTCCGACGGCGGGTAGTTCGGGCGGTCCGGCGCGGTCGCGGTGCTGACGGCGACGACGTCGAGGTCGGCCGGGAGTCGACCGTCGGCTTGCAGCTCGACGAGGCGAGGGATCTCCGACTGGCAGTGCGGGCACCAGTGGGCCACGAACACGAGCAGCGTCGGGCGCTCGGATGCACCCCCGATCGTGACCGGCGTGCCGTCGAACGACGCGCCCTCCACCATCGGAGCGGCGACGCCCACCGCCGGGTCGGACTCGGGGTCGGACAGCTCGGGCAGCGCCTCGCCCGTCACGGTGACCGGGCGGATCTCGGCGATCTCGCCGGCCGGCACCGTCGGCGTGGTCGCGCCGTCGGTGGCCACCGGCGGCACCGTCGACGCGGTCTCGCCGTCATCGCTGCCGCACGCAGCGAGCACCGCCGCGCCGATCGCGAGCACCGCCAGCGGGCGGCGCCATGCACGGGTGTCCATCAGGAGGCTCCTTCGGGGGGTGGGGTGCGGCGACGTGCCGGCACCAGGGTGAGCACCAGGATCGAGGCGAACCCGGCGAGGGCCATGAACGCGAGCGTGACGAAGCCGAGCTCCTCGAACCAGATGTCGGCGCACGCAGGACCGGTGAAGCTGCACGCCTCGCCCTCGTCGAGCACGCCGCGCTCGAGGAGGTAGTGGTACAGCGCGATCAGCAGGCCGATCGCCGCGATCGGGGTGGTGTACCAGCGGGCGCCACGGTCGCGCCGCACGGCGGCGATCGGCAGGATCACCGCCAGCGGGTACATCGCGATGCGCTGGTACCAGCAGTACCGGCAGGGCACGTAGTTCGCGACCTCGGAGAAGTAGAGGCTGCCGAGCGTGGCCACGACCGCCACCAGCGCGGCGATCCACGGAGCGAGCGGGTGGACGGCGTCGAACGCGCGACCCGCGAGGCCCCAGCGGGGCGCCAGCAGGCGCGCCAAGACGTACAGCACCGACCCGGCCACTGCGACCAGCGCGAGCCACGAGGTGATGACCTCCATCGTCTGCACGTCCACGCCCCACCAGTATGGAGGCACCACCGCCCCGTCCGACGTCACCCGCCACTAGCGTTCCCCGCCGCATGCACGACGCCCTCGCGGACCTCCGGCGCACCCGCCGCTCCCGCCGCCTGGGCGACGTCGAGTGGTTCGACCTCGCCTACCGCGTGTACCTCACGGCGCTCCTCGGCGGCGGCGCGGTGCTGGTGGTGAGCGGCTGGGTCGGCGACGAGCCGGTCACCGACCGCCAGCTCGCCGACGTGCTCGCGCACGGCCCGGCGGCCATCGGGGTGCTCGCTGCGATCGCGATCGCGCTCGGCCTGCGCAGCGGTGCCGACGGCGGTCCGGTGTCGGTGGAGAGCGCCGACGTGCGCCACCTGCTGCTGGCCCCGCTCCCCCGCCGTCGAACGCTGCTGCAGCCCTACCTCCAGCGGCTGCGCACGATCGTGCTCGCCGCCGCTGCCGTGGGCGCCGTCGCCGGCAACCTCGCCGCCCAGCGGCTCCCGGGCTCGGGCATCGCCTGGGCCGCCAGCGGCGCGCTCGCCGGCGCCGCGATCGGCAGCCTCTACGTGAGCGTCGCCGTCGTCACCCACGCCGCCCGGATGGCGCGCTGGCTCGCCACGGCGCTCGCCGCGGTCGTGGTCGGCGTGCAGGTGGCCGCGGTCGTCACCGAGACCACCGGGCCGTTCGACGCGTTCGGGTCGCTCGCCCTCTGGGGGTACGAGCAGCACCCGATCGACCTGCTCGCCGTGGCGGTGGCCGTGGTGCTCGCCGGCGTGGCGGCGGGCCTCGTCGGCCACCTGCGCCTCGAGCCGCTCGTGCGGCGCGGCGAGCTCGTGTCGCAGCTGCGCTTCGCCGTCACCGTCCAGGACCTCCGCACCGTCGTCGTGCTGCGGCGCCAGCTCCGCTCCGAGACGCCCCGGCGACGACCCTGGGTGCGGCTCGGCCGCGGCGGCGCCACGGTCGGCCCTGCGGCCGCTCGTCGGCGCAGCCTCTACTCGCTCGCCCGCACCCCGGCGCCCCGCCTCGTGCGGATGCTGCTGCTGTCGGCCGCTGCGGGGCTCGCCGTCGTGGCGACGCTGCGCGGCACCACACCGGCCGTCGTGGCCGCCGCGCTGGCGGGCTTCGTGCTCGGGCTCGACGCGATCGAGCCGCTGTCGCAGGAGATCGACCGCGCCGACCGCACCGACGCGCTCCCCGTCGAGCGCGGCCGACTGCACCTCGAGCTGCTCGTCGGGCCGGCGGTGCTGATCGCGGTCGTCTCGCTCGCGGGCGGCGCCGTCGTGGCCGTGCTCGAGCCGGGCACCACGGCGGCCGCGCTCGCGCTCGCCCC
>JALOLG010000407.1 GCA_025456105.1 Ilumatobacteraceae bacterium
CACCCGACGGCACCCACGGCGAGCAGCACGACCGCAGCGATCGCGGCCAGCGACCACCAGAACCGGTGGATCCGTGCCGTGACGTCGCTCGTGTCGAGGGTCACCCGCGTCGCCCCGTGCACGACGCCGCCCGATGCCACGGGCACGGCGACGTAGACGATGTCGGTCGCGAGCGTCTCGGAGGAGCGCGTGCCGGACGTCGTGGTGCCGCTCAGGGCCTCGGCGAACTCGGGTCGGGTGGAGAAGTCGCGCCCGGTGTCGCGATCGGTGTCGACCTGCGAGATGCCGTCGGCGTCCACCACGACGACGCGCGTGCCGGTGTCGGTCGCGTACTGCTCGGCCGGTGCCGGGTCGAGCGGCACGCCGGCCTCGAGGGCGTCCTCGTAGATCGAGGCGAGGGCGAACGCGTCGTGCTCGAGGTCGGCGGTGACCCGCTCGCGCTCGCGCTGCGCGTAGAACACCGCGAGCGGCACCTCGAGCAGCACCAGCACCAGGACGGTGATGACGAGGTAGCCGGCGAGCAGCCGCCGGGTCACGCGGGACCGCCATCGAGGGGCACGAGGCGGTAGCCCACCGACCGCACCGTCTCGATGAGGTCGGGGTGGAGCTTCTTGCGCAGCGAGGCGACGTGGACGTCGAGCGTCTTGGTGGAGCCCCACCAGTTCTCGTCCCACACGTCGTGCATCAGCTGCTCGCGCCCCTTCACGGCGCCGGGATCGGCGGCGAGGTAGGCGAGCAGGTCGTACTCCTTGGGGGTGACGGCCACCTGGGCACCCCGCCAGCGCACCGCGCGCGATCGCCGGTCGACCGTGAGGTCACCCACCTCGACCAGGTCGGTCGGGGTGGTGCGCTGGCCGCTCGTGCGACGGAGCACGGCCCGGATCCGTGCCACCAGCTCGCGGAACCCGAACGGCTTCACCACGTAGTCGTCGGCGCCCAGCTCGAGCAGCACGACGCGGTCGAGCTCGTCGGCCCGAGCGGTGACGACGATGATCGGCACCGACGTCCGGGCGCGCAGCTCCTGGCACACGACCCGGCCCTCGAGGTCGGGCAGGCCGAGATCGAGCAGCACCAGGTCGACCGGTCCGGCGGCCAGCGCACCCGCGCCCGTGGCCACGAGCTCGACCTCGAAGCCCTCGCGCACGAGTCCCTCGCGCAGTGGCGCTGCGATCGTCGGGTCGTCCTCGACCACCAGGAGCCGCACGGCATCAGGTTCGCACGGGTGCGACCGGATGTGGCACATGCTTACCGAACCTTTGCCTGGGGCTTCCCGCCTGCTGGCGGTGCCACTCGTACGGTCGACCGCATGGAACAGGACACCTCACGACGGCGGGGACCCGGTGGTCGCACGACGCTGGTGACGACGGTGGCGATCGTCGGGGTCGTGCTTGCGGGTGCGGCCGCGGTCGCGGCGAACGTCGGCATCCTGAGCGCGGCCGACGACAGCGATCTCGGCGAGCTCTCGGCGGTGACGGTCGCCCCCCAGGTGGTCGACGTCTACGTCACCGATCCGGCGGCGACGTCCTCCACCACCGCGACGACCGTCCCCACCGGCACCGAGACCGTGCAGGACTTCGTGGTCGACGTCGCCGGGACGGCCACGATCGTGTCGACCCCGTCGAGCATCGGCATCGCCGGCCTCGCCCCGGCACCGGGCTGGACGGCGACACCGACGGCCTCGACTGCGAGCGCGGTGACGGCCGAGTTCACCGACGGCATCCGAGTCCTGTCGTTCCGCGCCGAGCTCGCCCCGAACGGCGACGTGCAGGCGTCGGTCACCGACGTGACCCCGGTTGCAGCGCCCGCACCGGCGTCGGCTGCGAGCAGCGGCGGGACGCAGTACGAGGACGACGACGATGACGACGAGTGGGACGACGACGAGTGGGACGATGACGAGTCCGACGACGACGAGTCCGACGACGATGACGACGAGGAGCACGAGGGCCGTGACGACGACGACTGATCCCGGCGCCACGGATGCCGCACGTGCGGACCGGCTCGCCGCCCTGCAGGCCAAGCGAGCCGGCGCCGCGCCGGCCCGCCGACGCCATCCGGCCCAGGCCTCGCGCATCGCCGCCGCCGGCCTGTCGGTGAGCACGATGTTCGGTCTCGTGGCGGTGATGGGCCTCGCCCGCGCCGACGGCGGCGAGGCCGAGGCCGCCGCGCCGACGCCGGCGCCGTCGGTCGTCGTGGTCCACCACGTCACGGCGGCAGCCGCATCAGCCACGACGGGGGCCGCATCAGCCACCTCGGCAGCCGCACCGGCCACGGCGGCAGCTGCTGCTGCGCCGGGCACCGTGGTGGCTCCCCCCGTCGCCCTCACCGCACCTCGGGTCGCGGTGGCGCCCGTCGCAGCGACCGCCCCGACGCCGGCGGCGACCCATGGCAGTCGCTGAGCACCGCTGGCGCGTGATGGCCAGTGAGGCGCTCGTCGTCGCGGTCGGAGACCCCGCGCACTGCGACCACGAGATCCAGCGGGCCATCGGGCTGCTCGACCACCTCGAAGCCCGCTGGAGCCGGTTCCTCCCCGAGAGCGACGTGACCCGGCTGCACCACGCGGGCGGTGCACCGATCGCCGTCGATCGGAGCACCCTCGTGCTCCTCGCGACGATGCAGGCGGCAGCCCGCCACACCGATGGGGCATTCGACGCCACGATCCTGCCCGACCTCG
>JALOLG010000041.1 GCA_025456105.1 Ilumatobacteraceae bacterium
CCCGCGGCGACCGGGTGCTCGTCACCACGCTCACCAAGAAGATGGCCGAGGACCTCACCGACTACCTGCTCGAGCAGGGGCTGCGGGTGCGGTACCTGCACTCCAACATCGACACCATCCAACGGATCGAGATCCTGCGCGGCCTGCGCCTCGGCGACTTCGACGTGCTGGTCGGCATCAACCTGCTGCGAGAGGGCCTCGACCTGCCCGAGGTGTCGCTCGTGGCGATCCTCGACGCCGACAAGGAGGGGTTCCTGCGCAGCGAGACCTCCCTGATCCAGATGATCGGGCGCGCCGCCCGCAACGTCGACGGCCAGGTGGTGATGTACGCCGACCGGGTCACCGACTCGATGCAGCGGGCGATCAGCGAGACGCAACGCCGGCGTGGCCTGCAGATGGCGTACAACGCCGAGCACGGCATCGACCCCCAGACCATCCGCAAGGCGGTCGGCGACATCCTGTCGATGCTCCGTCCCGACGCCACGGCGCCGGTGCCGGGGAAGGACCGCCGCCGCCAGCGCGAGCGCGACCAGGTGCAGCGCGAGCTGAAGTCGCTGCCGCAGCAGGAGCTGGCGCGCCTCATCCAGACCCTCGAGGAGGAGATGCACGAAGCCGCGACCGAGCTGAAGTTCGAGTACGCGGCCCGCCTCCGGGACGAGATCGCCGAGCTGCGGCGCGAGCTGCGCGACGCCGGGTGACCCGTAGGCTCGATCCGATGCCCCCTCGCAAGTCCGCGGCGCCCAGCGGCCCCACGATCGTGGTCCGCGGTGCTCGCGAGCACAACCTCAAGAACGTCAACGTCGAGCTGCCGCGCGACCGGCTGGTCGTGTTCACCGGCCTCTCGGGATCGGGCAAGTCGAGCCTCGCGTTCGACACCATCTACGCCGAGGGGCAGCGTCGCTACGTCGAGTCGCTGAGCGCCTACGCCCGCCAGTTCCTGGGGCAGATGGACAAGCCGGACGTCGACGTGATCGAGGGCCTGTCACCGGCCATCTCGATCGACCAGAAGTCGGCGAGCCGCAACCCACGCTCCACCGTCGGCACCATCACCGAGGTCTACGACTACCTGCGCCTGCTCTACGCCCGGGTCGGCGTGCAGCACTGCCCGAACGACGGCACCCGCTTGCAGCGCCAGACGCCCCAGCAGATCGTCGACCGCATCCTGCTGCTGCCCGAGGGCACCCGGTTCCAGGTGCTCGCGCCGGTGGTGCGCGGCCGCAAGGGCGAGTACGACACGCTCCTCGAAGACCTGTCGGGCCAGGGCTTCGTGCGGGCCCGCATCGACGGCGAGACCGTCACCATCGACGAGTTCCTGCGTCGCGACGAGCGCCTCGCGAAGTACGAGCAGCACACCATCGAGATCGTGGTCGACCGGTTGGTCCAGCGCGAGGGGATCGAGCGGCGCCTCACCGATTCGCTCGAGACGGCGCTTCGGCTCGCCGACGGTGTGGCCGAGGTCGAGCTGGTGCCGCGCGACCCCGACGGCGACACCGAGCGGCTCACGTTCTCCCAGCACCTCGCGTGCCCGGTCTGCGGCACCAGCTACGACGAGCCGGCGCCTCGGAACTTCTCGTTCAACTCGCCCTACGGCGCCTGCCCCACGTGCGACGGCCTCGGCACCACCTTCGAGGTCGACCCCGAGCTCGTGGTGCCCGACGTCGACCTGTCGATCCGCGACGGCGCGCTCGCCCCGTGGCGCAGCGCGCACACGCAGTACTTCACGCGGATGATCGAGTCGGTGGCCGACGCCAGCGGGATCGACCTCGACGCGCCGTGGTCGAAGCTGACGGCCAAGCAGCAGAAGGTGATCCTCCACGGCACGGGCGGCAAGCTCACCGTGAAGTACCAGAACCGGTACGGCCGCACGCGCACCTACACCACCGAGTACGAGGGCGTGATCCCCTGGATCAAGCGCCGCCACGAGGGCGCCGAGAGCGACTGGTCGCGCGAGCAGTTCGAGGGCTACATGCGAGAGGTGCCGTGCCCGGCGTGCGAGGGGGCGCGGCTCAAGCCGGCCTCGCTGCACGTCCTGGTGAACGGCCGCAACATCGCCGAGGTGTGCGACATGGCGATCGGGGAGTCCGCCAAGTTCCTGGCCGGGCTCGAGCTCACCGAGCGCGATCGACTCATCGCCGAGCGGGTGACGAAGGAGATCAACGCCCGGCTCGGCTTCCTGCTCGACGTCGGTCTCGACTACCTCACGCTGTCGCGCTCGGCGGGCACGCTCGCTGGCGGCGAGGCCCAGCGCATCCGGCTCGCGAGCCAGATCGGCTCGGGGCTCGTGGGCACCCTCTACGTGCTCGACGAGCCCTCGATCGGGCTGCACCAGCGCGACAACCGGCGGCTCATCGACACCCTCACCCGTCTGCGCGACCTCGGCAACACCGTCATCGTGGTCGAGCACGACGAGGAGACCATCCGCGAGAGCGACTGGATCGTCGACATCGGCCCCGGCGCGGGCGAGCACGGCGGCCAGGTCGTGTACAGCGGACCGGTGAGCGGCATCACCAAGGTGAAGGAGTCGATCACCGGGCAGTACCTCGCCAACCGCAAGACGATCCCGGTGCCCCAGCAGCGCCGCTCGCCCTCGCTCGACCGTCTCACCATCGTGGGCGCCCGCGAGCACAACCTGCGCGACATCACGGTCGACATCCCGCTCGGCTGCTTCGTGGCGGTCACGGGTGTGTCGGGCTCGGGCAAGTCGACGCTCGTGCGCGACATCCTGCTGCCGGTGCTGATGCAGCGCATCTACAAGTCGAAGATGCCGGCCGGCAAGCACAAGCGGATCACCGGGGTCGAGCTGCTCGACAAGGTCATCGACATGGACCAGTCGCCCATCGGCCGCACGCCGCGCTCGAACCCGGCCACCTACACCGGCGTGTTCGACAACGTCCGCAAGCTGTTCGCCAGCACCAACGAGGCCAAGGTCCGCGGCTACCTGCCCGGGCGGGTCAGCTTCAACGTGGCCGGCGGGCGCTGCGAGGCGTGCGCCGGCGACGGCACGATCAAGATCGAGATGCACTTCCTGCCCGACGTGTACGTGCCGTGCGAGGTGTGCAAGGGCGCCCGCTACAACCGCGACACGCTCGACATCGAGTTCAAGGGCCGCAACATCGCCGACGTGCTCGACATGCCCGTCGCCGAGGCGGTCGACTTCTTCGCCAACCAGCCGGCGATCGCCCGCTACATGCAGACGCTCATGGACGTCGGCCTCGGCTACGTGCGCCTCGGGCAGCCGGCGCCGACGCTCTCCGGCGGTGAGGCGCAGCGGGTGAAGCTGGCCACCGAGCTCGCCAAGCGGAGCACGGGCCACACCATCTACCTGCTCGACGAGCCGACCACCGGGCTGCACTTCGACGACGTCCGCCGCCTGCTGACGGTGCTGTCGAGGCTCGTCGACCAGGGCAACACGGTGCTCGTGATCGAGCACAACCTCGACGTCATCAAGACCGCCGACTGGCTGATCGACCTCGGCCCCGAGGGTGGCAGCGGCGGCGGCACCCTCGTGGCGGAGGGGCCGCCCGAGCACATCGCGACCGTCGAGGCGAGCCACACCGGCCGCTTCCTCCGCGAGATCCTCGGGTGACGGCCGACCTCCAGCGGCGCACGCTCGCCACGCTGCGGCTGGCTGCGGTCCCGGGCCAGGCCGCCATCGCCGGCTCGGTCGCCGTGGTCACCCTCCTCATGGGCGAGCTCCTGGGCTCCGACCGGTGGGCCGGCCTGGGTGGGGCGTCGTTCACCCTCGGCTCGGCACTCGCCGCGGTCCCGCTCGCCGCCGTGATGCGCCGGCGCGGACGCCGGCCAGGGCTCACGGTGGCGATGGCGATCGCCGCCGGTGGTGCCCTCGTGGTGCTGGTCGGTGGTCAGCTCGGGGTGGTGCCGCTGGTGGTGGCCGGTCTGCTGCTGTTCGGCGCCGGCCAGACCGCCAACCTGCAGGGCCGCTACGTCGCCGCCGATCTCGCCGAGCCCGCCCGCCGGGCGGCGGCGATCGCCGCGATCGTGTGGGTGTCGACGCTCGGCGCGGTGCTCGGCCCGGTGCTGGTGCCGCTCGCCAAGCGACTGGCCGAGGCGCTCGGGCTCGAGCCGCTCGTGGGCCCGTACCTGTTCGGAGCGGCGCTGTTCGCGCTCGGCGCGCTGGTGTACGCCGTGCGACTGCGTCCCGACCCGCTCGTGGTGGCGGGTGGCATCGATCCGCACGCACCGCGCATCCGGCCGGTGCACCAGCTGCGGACGTCGTGGGGGGTCATCCGCGCGTCGAGCGGGGCGCTGCTCGGTCTCACCACCATGGTCGGGTCGCAGGCCGCGATGGTGGCGGTGATGACCATGACGCCCGCGCACATGAAGGACCACGGCCAGGCCGACCTGTCGGCGCTGGTGATCTCGGTCCACATCCTCGGCATGTTCGGCTTCGCGCCGCTGATCGGCCGGCTCGTCGACGGCGTCGGCGCTGTGCGTGCCGTGCAGTACGGCGCGGTCGTGCTCGGCTCGGGCACGGTCGCCGCGGTGGTCGCCGGGTACGTGCCCTGGCTGATGTTCGTGGGGCTGTTCCTGCTCGGGCTGGGGTGGAGCATCGGCCTCATCGCCGGCACCACGCTGCTGACCGGATCGGTGCCCGACGAGAGCCGCGTCGAGGTGCAGGGTGCGGGCGACCTCATGATGAGCAGCGCCGGTGCGGTGGCGGCGTTCTCGAGCGGGTTCGTGAAGGCGTCGCTCGGGTTCCACCTGCTGGCCGACGCCGCGACGGCGATCGCTGCGGGCCTGCTCGTGTACGCCTGGGTGGTGTCGGCCCGGCGCCGGGCCCCGGTGGCTAGCGCAGCTTCTTCGACAGCTCGTTGAGCCGCCGCTTCTCGGCCGCGCTGAGCGAGTCGAGACCGGTCGCGGAGATCTTGTCGAGCAGCATGTCGAGCTCGGCCTGGGCGGCGACGGCGTCGACCGACGGCGGGCTGGCCGGTGGCGACCACGGCCCCTCGACGACGGTGCTCCCCGACGACACGGAGCGCTGCTTCTTGGAGCGGCGGGCGGAGCCGCTGTTGGAGGGGAGCGGGATGCGCGGGATCCACGGGAACGACTCGGCGAGCCCCATCGTGCGGGCGCCGATCGCGGCGACGGCGAGGGTGACGAACAAGAAGATGATCCCGCGCTCGTTGCGCTCGCCGAGCAGCTGGAGGATCTCGAGACCGAGGAACACCGCACCGAGCACCCAGCCGGGGATCCCGAAGAAGAACCGGACGTAGGGGTACTCGGCGACGAACACCAGGAACACGGCGATCTCGATCGGGCGGATGCCGGCCTGGGGCAGGTCGATGATCGTGCCGACGATGCCGGGGATGACCGTCAGCGCGAGGAGGAACCACGCGAACCGGTTGCGCCCGACGAGGCCCTCCACCTCGCGGCCGAAGTACCAGAAGATGACGATCGTGAGCAGCGTCCAGATGTCGGGACCGTTGGCGATCGGCCACGTGACGAGCCGCCACAGCTGACCCTCGAGCACCTTCTCGGGCCACAGGATGAGCGGATCGAGGTCGCCGAGGATCGCGTAGACGAACATCGACCCCACGCACGCGAGCGCGACGAGCACGGTGGTGGTGACGTCGAGCTGGCCGATCCGGAACCACGGCGGACCGCCGTAGCGGCTCTCTGGTGCGGAGAACGAGAAGCGACCGGCCATCGGGGCTCCACCGTATCCTCGGATCCCGATGGTGAGACGTCCGCCGGCCGGCACGATCCCCGATGCCCCGGGCTCGTACCAGTTCAAGGACGCCGAGGGCCGGGTCATCTACGTGGGCAAGGCGTCGAGCCTGCGCCAGCGCCTCTCGAGCTACTTCCAGGACCCCCGCAACCTCCATCCGCGGACCGCCCAGATGGTGGCCACGGCCGAGACCGTCGAGTGGACGATCGTCCGCAACGAGGTCGAGGCGCTGATGCTCGAGTACTCGCTCATCAAGCAGCACCGGCCGCGGTTCAACGTCCGGCTGCGCGACGACAAGAGCTACCCGTTCCTCGCGGTCACGGTCGACGAGCAGTGGCCGCGGGCGATGGTGATGCGGGGCCACAAGCGCAAGGGCACGCGCTACTTCGGGCCCTACGCACACGCCTACGCCATCCGCGACACGCTCGACCTCCTGCTGCGGAGCTTCCCCGTGCGCACGTGCAGCCCGGCCAAGTTCCACCAGCACGAGCGCCTCGGACGGCCCTGCCTGCTGTTCCACATCGAGAAGTGCTCCGGCCCGTGCGTGGGCGAGATCGACGAGATGCCGTACCGGCAGCTGGTGACCGAGCTGTGCGAGTTCCTCGACGGCGACACCGACGAGATCGTGGCGCGCCTCGAGTCGGAGATGGCCCGGGCGGCGGCCGAGCTCGAGTACGAGCGGGCCGCTCGGGTCCGCGACCGGCTCGCCGCGGTGCGCCGGGCGATCGAGAAGCAGCAGATGGTGGCCGACCGCAGCGAGGACCTCGACGTGATCGGCGTGGTCGACGACGACCTCGAAGCGGCCGTGCAGGTGTTCCACGTCCGCAAGGGACGGGTGGTCGGTCGCAAGGGCTTCGTGCTCGACAAGGTGGAGGAGCTCACGCCCGGTGGCCTGATCGACCGCATCCTCGAAGCGCTCTACGGCGACGACCCGCCGGCCGGCGTGCCCAAGCAGGTGCTCGTCCCCACGCCGGCCGACGACCTCGTCACGTACGAGGAGTGGCTGTCGCACCTGCGCGGCTCGCGGGTGCAGGTGCGGGTGCCCCAGCGCGGCGACAAGCGGGTGCTGCTCGACACGGTCACCCGCAACGCTGCCGAGGAGCTGCAGCGTCACCGGCTCCGACGGGCGAGCGATCACAACGCCCGCAGCCGGGCGCTCGTCGAGCTGCAGGACCTGCTGGAGCTCCCCGAGGCACCGCTGCGGATCGAGTGCTACGACATGGCGCACCTCCAGGGCACCGACTACGTGGGGTCGATGGTGGTCCTCGAGGACGGCCTGCCGGCCAAGCGCGAGTACCGCCGCTTCAAGGTCCACGTGCCCGGCAACGACGACTACGCGGCCATGGAGGAGGTGCTCACTCGGCGCCTGAGCGCGTACGTGGAGGAGCGCGACCGCCCGATCACCGAGCGCGGCGATCGACCGGGCAAGTTCGCGTACCCGCCGCAGCTGCTGGTGGTGGACGGCGGCAAGGGGCAGCTCGGGGTGGCCGTCCAGGTGCTCGAGCGGCTCGGTCTCACCGACGAGATCCCGGTGGCGGGTCTCGCCAAGCGGTTCGAGGAGGTCTACGTGCCGGGCCGGTCGGCGCCGGTGGAGATCCCGCGGGGGAGCGAGGCGCTGTTCATGCTCCAGCGGATCCGCGACGAGGCGCACCGGTTCGCCAACACGTTCCACGGCGAGCGGCGCAGCAAGCGCATGACGGCCAGCTCGCTCGACGGCATCCCCGGGCTCGGACCCTCACGGAAGGCGAAGCTGGTGAAGGCGATGGGCGGGGTCAAGGCGGTCAAGACCGCATCACTCGACGACCTCAAGGCGCTCTCGTTCCTCCCCGACGCGGTGGCCGAGGCGATCCACGCCCGGTTCCACCCCTCGACGAGCGCTGGCTAGAACGCCGGCGCGACCTCGGCGAGGAAGCGCTCGAAGCCGGCCCGGCGGGCCGCCGGGTCGCGCCCGAACGTGAAGTCGGGCACGATGAACTCGTCGAACCCCATCTCGACGTACTCGCCGAGGATGTCGACGATCTGCGCCGGTGAGCCGACGATCGACCGCTCGGCCGGTGCCCGCTCGCGGAGGGTCGCGGCGTGCTCGTCGGAGTCGGCGAACAGGATCATCGCCTGCACCGACCGCCACACCGAGCCCGGATCGCGGCCCACGGCCTCGCATCCGGCGTCGAACACCCGGGCCCGGGCTCGGGCGGTGGGAGGGTCGCCCCAGGTGTTCCACTCGTCGGCGTGCCGCGCCGTGATCCGCGACATCCGCGGGCTGCCGGTGCCCACCAGGATCGGGAGCGGCTGCTGCACCGGCGCCGGTTGGCAGGGTGCGTCGACGATTCGATAGTGGCGACCCTCGACGGTGGTGCGCGGCTCGGTGAGGAGCGAGCGGACGATCCGGATCGCCTCCTCGAAGCGATCGACCCGCGGGCCCGCGTCGGGCAGGTCGATCCCGTAGGCGCGGTGCTCGTTGACCTGCCAGCCGGCGCCGATGCCGAGCACGAAGCGCCCGTGCGACAGCTGGTCGATGGTGGCGGCGCGGTTGGCGAGCACCGCCGGGTGGTGGACGGTCGTGGGCGACACGAGGGGGCATGTAGTGGTCGGCGAACCAGAGCCCGAACCAGCCGGTGGCGTCGGCCCACCTGGCCAGGTCGAGGATCTCGTCGGTGTCGCGCTCGGGGGAGGGCCAGACGGAGAAGCGCATCGACGCGGACCGTAGCCTCCACCGGCGATGGACGGATCCGATCTGTGGGAGACGCACGCCGACTGGTGGATCCGCGAGTTCACCGAGGGCGCCGACCCCGAGTACGTCGAGCAGATCCTGCCGCTCGCGGCCGCCGAGCTGGCGGGCTACGGGCGGGTGCTCGACATCGGCTGCGGCGAGGGGCAGATCAGCCGGCTGCTGGCGGCGCAGGGCAGCACCGTGGTGGGCGTCGACCCCACGCGCGCCCAGCTCGTCGCGGCCGCCGCGCGTGGCGGCGGACCTCGCTACGTGCGGGCGGGTGCCGCCGCGCTGCCGGTGGCCGACGACTCGTTCGATGCGGCCGTCGCGTGCCTCGTGTTCGAGCACATCGACGACGTCGACGGCGCGATCGCCGAGGTCGCCCGCGTGCTGCGACCCGGTGGTCGGTTCTCGTTCTTCCTGAACCACCCGCTCATCCAGACCCCCGGCAGCGGCTGGATCGACGACCAGTGGATCGAGCCGCCCGAGCAGTACTGGCGGGTCGGTCCGTACCTCGTCGAGGCCGAGTCGGTGGAGCAGGTCGAGCTCGGCGTGTGGATCCGCTTCCTGCACCGGCCGCTGTCGCGGTACCTCAACGCCCTGGCCGAGCGCGGGCTCGTCCTCGAGCGGATGGTGGAGCCGTCACCTCCGCCGGGGTTCCTCGAGCGGGCACCGGAGTACGTCGATGCAGCGACGATCCCTCGATTGCTGTACCTGCGGCTGCGCAACGACGGCGGCTAACGTCGCCATCGATGGCCGATATCGTGCTGATCACGGGCCTAACGGGGGCCCGTCGATCAGCAGCCGCAGCGGAGCTGGAGGATCTCGGCTGGTACGTGGTCGACAACCTGCCCACGTCGCTGCTACCCGTCATCGTCGAGCTCGCCGCGAAGCCGGGCGGTGGCATCGAGCGCCTCGCGCTCGTGTCGGGCCGTCAGCACACCGACGTGCTCCCGCACGTCGGTGCGATGCGCACCGGGGGGCACCGGGTGACGCTGCTCTACCTCGACGCCGCCACGGCCGAGCTGGTGAAGCGCTACGACGCCACCCGCCGCCGCCATCCGCTGGCCGACGAGGCCGAGGGCCTGCTCGAGTCGATCGAGCTCGAGCGCGAGCGGCTGCGCCCGTTGCGCGACGCCGCCGACCTCGTGATCGACACCACCGACCTCAACGTCCACCAGCTGAAGGAGCGCCTCGTCGGCGCGTTCGAGGGCTCCGGCGGCTCGCAGATGCAGGTGGCGATCGAGTCGTTCGGCTACAAGCACGGGCTGCCGCTCGACGCCGACATCGTGATGGACGTCCGGTTCCTGCCCAACCCGCACTGGCAGGACGACCTGCGGCCGCTCACCGGGCACGATCCTGCGGTGCGCGACTTCGTGCTCGAGACGGCCGTCGCCGCGGCGTTCCTCGACCGGCTCGACGACCTCCTCACGAGCGTGCTCCCGGCGTACCACGCCGAGGGCCGCAGCTACCTGACGGTGGCGATCGGCTGCACCGGTGGCCGTCACCGCTCGGTCGCGATCGCCGAGGAGCTCGCCCGCCGCTTCCGCCAGCGCGGCGTCGCCGTGCGCACGACCCACCGCGACGTCGCAGGCTGACCCGCCGCCGCGACGAAGACGGGACGTTCGGCCCGGGACGGCCGGCAGGGGCGTGGGCTACGGTGCGATCGAATCGATCGAACGTCTGAAAGGACCCCCGCCATGACCGTCCGCGTCGGCATCAACGGCTTCGGCCGCATCGGCCGCAACTTCTACCGAGCTGCCCGGGCGATGGGCGCCGACATCGACGTGGTGGCGGTCAACGACCTCGGGTCGCTCGACCAGATGGCGCACCTCCTCAAGTACGACTCGGTGCTCGGCACGCTGCCGCAGGCCATCAAGGCCACCAAGGGCGGCATCTCGGTCGACGGCGACGTCATCAGCGTCCTCAGCGAGCGGAACCCGGCCGACCTGCCGTGGGGCGATCTCGGGGTCGACGTCGTCATCGAGTCGACGGGCATCTTCACCGATCGGCCGAAGGCAGCCGCCCACCTCGACGCGGGTGCCCCGCTCGTGATCGTGTCGGCTCCGTCGTCGGGTGCCGACGCCACGTTCGTGTACGGCGTCAACCACAAGACGTTCAACC
>JALOLG010000042.1 GCA_025456105.1 Ilumatobacteraceae bacterium
ATCGGGACCGGCGCCGATCCGAGCCAGGGCCCAACGCCCCGAGCCGACGTTCCGGGCGGTTGTCAATCCTGGGCCACCGGCGTACAGTGATGGTCCACTTCGACGCGGGGTGGAGCAGTTCGGTAGCTCGTCGGGCTCATAACCCGAAGGTCGCAGGTTCAAATCCTGCCCCCGCCACCACTTGGAAGGCCCGGAAACAGTGCGTTTCCGGGCCTTCTGCGTTCTCTGGGCGAGGCGGCGGTGACCCGGTCGGCGACCGCCCGGCACTCGTCTACTGTGTGACGGTGCCCCGCGTGGTCTTCACGAGGAATCTGCAGCGGCACGTGCCGTGCCCGCCGGCGACCGTCGACGGCAGCACCGTGGCCGAGGTGCTCGAGGCCGTCTTCGCCACCAACGACCGCCTGCGCGGCTACGTCGTCGACGAGCGGGGAGCGCTGCGACGGCACATGGTCGTGTTCGTCGACGGCTGCCAGGTGATCGACCGTGCGACCCTGTCCGACGCCGTCGACGCCGACGGTGAGGTCTATGTCATGCAAGCACTGTCCGGAGGTTGACCATGGATCCGCTCGCTCATGTAGCCACACGCAAGGGGCTGTTCGTCGTAGAGGGTGCCGGTGCCGACGCGGCGATCGTCGGCGAGCACTTCGTCGGCGACAACGTGGCCCTGACAGCGACGGACCCCCGCGACGGCGCCTGGTACGTCGTGCTCGACCACGGACACTTCGGGATCAAGCTGCACCGTTCCGACGACGCGGGTGCCACGTGGATCGAACTCGGCGTGCCGGAGTATCCCGAGAAGCCCGAGGGATTCGTCGACGTCGACATGTGGGGGAACGACCGAGCCTGGGCACTCGCCAACATCTGGGCGCTCGAACCCGCACTCGACCGCGATGGTGCGCTGTGGGCGGGCACGATCCCGGGTGGGTTGTTCCGATCCGCCGACCGCGGCGAGTCGTGGGAGCTGGTCGAGTCGCTGTGGGCGGAGGAGTCGCGTCCGCGGTGGGGAGGGGCAGGAGCCGACCAGCCGGCGCTGCACTCGATCTGCGTCGACCCTCGCGACCCGACGTGGGTGACCATCGCCGTGTCGAGCGGAGGTGTGTGGCGGTCCACCGATGCCGGTGCGACCTGGACCTCGCACACGCGCGGGATGGTCGTGAGCTACGTGCCACCGGAGCAGGCGGAGTGGCCCGAGCACCAGGACGCACACCACATCGAGCAGTGCCCCGGCGCCCCCGAGTCGTTCTGGTGCCAGCACCACATGGGCATCTGGCGCTCGACCGACGACCTCGCCTCGTGGCAGCAGATCCACGCCGAACCGGTCGCCTCGTCGTTCGGCTTCGTCGTGGCCGTGCACCCGACCGACCCCGACACCGCCTGGTTCGTGCCGGCACACTCCGACGAGAAGCGTGCCCCGATCGATGGCCGGGTCGTGGTGACGCGCACGCGCGACGGCGGTCGCTCGTTCGACGTCCTCACGGACGGGCTGCCACAGCGCCACGCCTACGACCTCGTCCTGCGGCACGCACTCGACATCTCGGCCGACGGCGACCACCTGGCGTTCGGCTCGAGCACCGGCAACCTGTGGGTCACCGACGATCAGGGCGACCGCTGGCACACGGTCGCCCATCACCTCCCGCCCGTGTACTCCGTCCGCTACGTCTGAGGGAGCGACGCCCAACACGACTCGTCGTCGCTGCGCCCCCGAGTGTCCGAGCGCCACTGCGGCTGGCTGACGAGAGTCGGCTCCTGGCCGTCGTGCCCCCGACGGCTGCGCACGATGGCTGCTCTGCCGAGCGGCTGGCGCACGCATGGCAGGATGGCGCCAGTCCGATGGAGCCACCGCCGCGTACGCCGAGCCTGCCGACGGGCGATGTCACGTTCGTGTTCACCGACATCGAAGGCTCCACTGTGCTCTGGGATCGATCCCCGGACGCGATGGCCGACGCACTCGCGGAGCACGATCGGCGGGTCCGCTCGGTCATCGCCCGGCACCATGGCTACGTCTTCTCCACGGCAGGTGACAGCTTCGCGGCAGCGTTCCAGTCCGCGGACGATGCTGTTGCAGCAGCGGTGGAGGTGCAGCTCGCCTTCCTGGAACCGGCCGGACCCCTCACGCTCAGGGTGCGCATCGGCGTGCACTCCGGCCCGACCACCAGCCGAAACGGTGACTACTTCGGCAGCACCGTCAACCGCTGCGCTCGACTCTCGGCGAGCGCGCACGGTGGGCAGCTGGTGCTGTCGCAGGCGACCGTGGATCTGCTGGCGCCCGAACGCCAGCGCGATGTCGAGCTCGTCGACCTCGGGACGCATCGCCTGCGCGGCCTCGCCGAGCCGGAGCGGATCCACCAGGTCTGCCACCCGGCACTCACCCGGGAGTTCCCACGTCTTCGAACGGTGGAGGGTCCCGACGATCACCTCCCGGCGCAGCTGACGAGCTTCATCGGCCGCACCCACGAGCTGGGTGAGGTGAAGGACCTCGTCGACGAGCACCGACTCGTGACCTTGTCCGGAGCCGGGGGAGCGGGCAAGACGCGGTTGGCGATGCGCGTCGCCGAGGACCTCATCCGCGAGTTCCCCGACGGTGTCCGGGTCGTCGAGCTCGGCGCCGTCCGCGACCCCGCAGTGCTCGTCGACCAGGTTGCCGCATGCGTCGGCGTTTCGTCGGTCGCGGGGACGCCGGTCGTCGCCTCGCTGATCGAATCCATCGGTCGCCGGACCCTCCTGCTCCTCCTCGACAACTGCGAGCAGATCATCGGCGCCACGGCCGGGCTCTGCCGGGAGCTGCTCACGTCGTGTCCGAACCTGCGCGTGCTGGTCACGAGCCGGGAGCGCCTCGGTGTCGCAGGAGAAGCCGTGTATCGGGTGCCGTCGCTGTCGCTGCCCCGCGAGCGCGCCACCGTCGAGGAGGCAC
Source organism: Ilumatobacteraceae bacterium (assembly GCA_025456105.1). GTDB lineage: Bacteria > Actinomycetota > Acidimicrobiia > Acidimicrobiales > Ilumatobacteraceae. The sequence continues at coordinate 2,912 of JALOLG010000042.1, forward strand.
ACCGATGCGACGCGGTGCGCCTGTTCGTCGAGCGCTCTCAGCTGGCGTCGACCGGGTTCGCCCTCACCCCCGACAACGTCGACACGGTCGTTCGGATCTGCCAACGCCTCGACGGGATCCCGCTGGCCCTCGAGCTCGCCGCGGCGCGCACCGGTCTGCTGTCGCCGGCTCAGATCCTCGATCGGCTCAGTGAGCGCTTCCGACTGCTCACCGCCACCGACCGTCATGCCGAAGGTCGCCAGCGGACGCTGCTCAGCACCATCGAGTGGAGCCACGATCTGTTGAGCTCCGACGAGCAGCTGCTGTTCCGTCGACTCGGTGCGTTCGCTGCCGACTTCGCGCTCACCTCGGCCGAGCAGGTGTGCAGCGGCGCCGGCATCGACGAGCTCGACGTCACCGATCTGCTCATGGCGCTGGTCGACAAGTCGATGGTCGCCACCGAGGCGGCGCCGGACGGCACGACCAGATACACGTTGCTGGAGACGATCCGCGAGTTCGCACGACACCAGCTCACCGACGCCGCCGAGCGTGACGTGCTCCAGCGACGACACGCCCGGCACTACGCCGAGATCGCTCGGGAGCTCCAGGCCCAGCAGCGATCCGGCGACCTGAAGGGCGCGTTGGGACGGCTCGAACAGGAAGAGGCCGACCTCCGAGCGGCACTCGGCTACTCGCTCGCCGTGCAAGATGTCACCACCGCCGGTCGGCTGGTGGGAGGCCTCGGCTTCCTCTGGTACGCCGCCGGCAAGCACCGCGAGGGGCTCCACTGGTGCGACCAGCTGTTCGCCCTCGAGCCGCAGCTCGACGACGAGGTGCTGGCTGATGCGCTGCACAGCCATGCGAGCCTTCTGGGTGTCACGGGGCACCCCGAGCGCGCGATCGAGGCGCTCGAGCGCCAGGTGGAGATCCGCCGACGATTGGGTGATCGTGAACGTCTCGGTGCGGCGCTGAACAACCTCGGCGACTGGAGGTTCGAGATCGGCCGCTACGAGGAGGGCGAGCGGGCCCTCGCCGAGGCGATCGTCGAGCTGCGCAGTGTCGGCACCTATGCGCTCAGCCTCGCGCTGGGGACGTTGGGGTCGGGTCGGTTCAACCAGGGTCGGTACGACGAGGCCGAGCGCGACTACCGCGAGGCTCTCGTGGAGGCACGACGTGCGGACCACGCCCCCTCGATCGCCGTGTCGATTGCCGGGATCGGGCGATGCCTGGTCGCACGGGGGCAGCCCGAGGCGGCCAAGCCGTACCTGATCGAGGCTCGTGAGCGCTTCGACGAGCTGACGATGGCGCCGGGCGTCATCGATGCCGTGATCTTCCTCGGGGTCGCCGAGCGCGACCTCGGCAACCCGCTCGGCGCAGCCCGCCACCTGCTCGCCGCACTGACCGACACCGGGAGCCACTGGTCCGACGATGCGGACTACTGGACGTTGCAGCTCGTCGCATCGATCATCCCCGACCGCGCGACGGCTGCGGTGCTCCTCGGAGCCGTCACCGCCGCCTACGAGCGCTCGATGGTGGGCCAGCCCCAGTTCTTCACCGACGACCTCGACGCTCTGCGCGATCGTCTCGCGACCGAGGTGGAGCCCGACGAGCTGGGCCGGCACCTGCGAGCCGGCGGTCGCCGTACCCAACAGGAGGCGACCGACATCGGGCGGACTGCGTTGTTGGGATATCTGAACGAGAGCCCGGCCGCCTCCTGAACGGTGCACGGTCGAGCTGATGCGGAGGGTCCGGATCGCTTCGCGTCCGCCGCAAGCGATCCGGACTCCAGCGCGTCGGCGCCGTGTCGTCGGCCGTGGATCGAGACCCACATCCCTCCGGAGGTGCTGACGCACCGCCCTGCCGCCGATCAGCCAGCTGGCCGGGACGAGAGGGACGTCGTGAGCCGCTGGAGCAGCTCCGGTCGCAGATCGACACCGAACTCGCGCCGGAGCGTGTCGTGCAGCTGGAGCTCAGGGATGTCGATCTCGACGCGCCCGGCGGGACCCGTGCGGATCAGTCGGAGGTCGCGCAACGTCACGCGTCCGTCGGACGTGCGACGGCTGCACACCGCTCGCTTGGTGAAGTGCGACTCCGGTGACTGGTGGAAGTCGCATCCGGGCGTGAAGTCGAGCAACCGACGGGGCGCGAGCAGGAACCGATACTGGGGCTCCCCGTCGCGCACGAGGCCGACCGAGCCGCCGTCCACGGCGTCGAGCCTGAACGTGCCCGAGGTGTCGACGTGGTCGCGGCCGGTGACGAACGGGATCGGCTCGTCGAAGCCGTCGCCGAACCCGACGTCGACGAGGTACGAGTCGATGTCACCGACACGGAGGCACACGTGGTCGAACGGCTGCACCCGACCCGAGTCGTCGTGGACGTGGGCCTCCAGCAGCTCGACGTCGAAGCCGAGCGATCGCAGCAGCGCGGCGAACGCTCCGTTGAGCTCGTAGCAGAACCCGCCTCGGTGCTCGTCGAGGATCTTCGCGACGAACCGGTCGACATCCAGCTCGATCCGACGACCCGCGTGGAGGTCGAGGTTCTCGAACGGCACGCGCTCGAGGTGGGCGCGATGGAGGCGACGCAGGGTGTCGACCGTGGGTGGCGGGACGAGGTCGACGCCCAGCCGAGCGAGGTAGCGATCGCGGGTGGCGTCGTCGAGAGCATCCGCCCCGGTCGGTGTCATCGGGCGTTCTGAGGGGCTCATGTCGTCCGACCGTTCAGGTCGTGGAGCTGATGATCGAGCCGGCCGGTTCGTGCGCCACCCGGTGACGGCATTGCGAGCAGACACCGACCGAGCCCCAGGAGCCCGAGCGCGAAGGCCAGGCCGGCGGTGACGAACGCGGCGTGGTGGAGCCCGGACACGGCGCCGACGGCGAGGGTCGCGAGGAACGCACGTCGCGTCGAGGCGGTGACGATCGCGCTGTGCTTCCACGCGACCGCGAGGGCGGCGAATCCGATGGTGACCGCAGCCGCGCCGAGCGCGTAGTGATCGATGCTCCCCTCGGCCGGCTCGGGTCCGATGAGCAGCCCGCAGCCGATCGCGCCGATTGCGAAGCCGACGGTTCCGAGCCTCGTGCGTGATTCCGGGATGGCGACGAAGGCGGTGATCACGGCGACCATCAGGCCGATGTCGATCACGTCGTAGGTGGCGGAGATCACGGCCCCGTCGGCGTCGGGGTCGACGAAGCTGGTGGCGAGCCGCAATGTTCCGGCCACCATCGAACAGATCGCGCCGACGCGCACCAGTGTGCGCTCGGGCACTGGGATGCGCGCTGCTGCGAGCACCGGGTGGTCACTGGTCATGGTGGTCGTCCCCCTGGTCAGTGGTGGGCTGGTCGTGGTCACGCCACCACACGGCGAGTCGGGTCGCGGCGGCCCGGAACAGCGGTGCGGCATCGGGGTCGTCGTGAGCGGCGTGGAAGCAGGCGAGCGTGTACTTCGCCAGGTGTGCGTCGTGGTGGGTGGCCGCGTGCGTGGCGAGCTCACGCTCGACGTCGCGCGGGTCGTTCGCATGCCAGGCCTGGGCTACGGCGTCGTCGACGTCGGCCTCGAGCAGGGGCCCATGCGCACTCGTCGGCGCCGGTCGCCAGTCGAGGTCGAGCGCGGTGCTCGACTGGGTGGCCCGGAAGCCGAGGACATAGGTGGCCGCGACGGCGACGGCTCGTCGCGGGTCGGCGGTCCGCGGGGCGATGGCGAGCGCTGCCTGGGGCATGGTGAGGCAGTGGCTCCACCCGTACGGGGCGTTGGCCGGGTCGTCCTGGAGCATCGACATGGCCGCGATGCGCAGCAGCTGCCGGCGGGCTTCGTCGGTCGACAGCGATCGGGTGGGCGCGGCCAGCAGCTCCGCGGCCATGCCGCTCGCATCGACGAGGTGCATGGTGGGGTAGATGAAGTTGCTGCCGGGGTCGCCGGCGGAGGGTGGGGCAACCAGGACGTCGAGGAAGGTCGTCGGGGCCCGGCGAGTGTCGGCCGGTGGGGACTCGAACCAGCGGAGGGTCCAGTCCGGCCGGCGTGCGAGGTCGCGGACGAGAGCCCGGCCCGACCGGATGGCCGACTGGGGAGGTCGGTGCTGGCGCGTGAGCTGGTCGAGGAAGATCCCGAGATGGGCAGCGCCGCCGAGGTGAGCGAGCAGCTCGCCAGCGGCGGCGGCGACGAACCGGCCGATGGTGTGCCGTGCGGCGAGGTCGACGAGTGCCCGGTCGGCCTCGTCCGGCTCGCCACTGGCGATCGCCGCGGGGAGCGACAGTGTCGGTGACTCGGCCGAAACCGCCACGTGCGGGCTCCGGCCGGCCCACTCGGTGGCGATGTCGAGGATGCGCTGGCGAGCGTCCGCGCGCCGATCGGGTTCGACGGACGGCAGCAGCTCGGCCCGGGCCATGAGCTCGAGCGGTGCATGCAGCACGAACGAGTCGGCGTCTGCCGCCGGCGGCGACCCGAGCAGATCGAACACGGAGGTGACGAGCTCGCGGTCGCTGAGCCGGTCGGCGTGGTGGGTGAGCTGGTGGAGCGGCTGGTCGTGGTGCATGACGTCCTCGTCTTCCGATCGTGTTCGTGGCCCGGGCCCTTCGCGGGCCCGGGCACGTCGTGAGTGGTGGTTCAGCCGGCGTCGATGCTCAGCTCGACGGGGACGGTGTTGGTGATGATGTCGTAGACCGCGGAGCGAGCCTTCGACTGCTCGACGAGGGAGGCGAGCACCTCGGGCGAGGCGTCGCCGCGGATCGTGAACTCGACCTTGATGCCCTGATAGCCGTTGCGGACGTCCTGGAGGCCGAAGATGCCGTTGAGGTCGATGTCGCCGCTGATGGTGGAGCGCACCTCGGTGAGGGTGACCTTGCGGGCCGCCGCGATGTTCGCGAGGCCGGCGGTGAGGCACGAGGCGAGGGCGTGGAGCACGAACTCGACCGGGGTCGGGCCGTTGTCCTGGCCGACGAGGACGGCGGGATGGTCGGCGTCGAAGACGAACGTGCGCTGATGGGCGCGCTCGTCGCCGACACCGAAGAAGTCCTCGATGGTGGACTGGCTGTGGGTGCCGCTGACCCAGCGGTTGTGGTTGCGGAACTGGAACTTCGCGGCCTCAGGTGCCTGCTTGACGGCGTCGAGCGTGGCGAAGAGGGTGCTGCGGTCGACGCCGTTGAGCTCGGCGGGGTTCGTCTCGGTCATGGTCATGGGTGGTGCCTCTCTGGATGGTGGTGGGGTTGGGTTGGGTTCGTCAGCGGAGGGCGCTGGCGACTGGGGTGAGCGCACGGTCGCCGGCGAGCTGCTCGGCCTGACGCTCGATGGCTCGCGAGAGCTCGACCTGGAGCTCGACGAACTGCTCGGATGGTGGGAACTCGACGAACCGCTGCGTGAGGTCGAAGATCTCGCGCATGAG
>JALOLG010000408.1 GCA_025456105.1 Ilumatobacteraceae bacterium
ATCCCGCCATCGTCGATGCCACGATGGCCATCGTCGACGACGCGTGCACGGCGGCCGGTGGGGTGCCGGCCGATCCCGCGCTCGTGGCGGCCTGGCTCGAGCACCGCAACGACACCTCGGCGCTGCAGGGGCTCACCCGCAAGGGCTTCGTGGTCGACACGATGGAGATCGCCGGGCCGTGGTCGGCGCTCCCCCGGATCTTCGACGAGACCCGCGCCGCGATGCTGGCCGTGCCCCACGCGCGGGCCGCCACGTGCCACCTGAGCCACAGCTACGTCGATGGCGCGTGCCTCTACTTCACGTTCGCCGCCACCCCCCCGCCCGACGAGGTCGAGTCCACCTACGTGGCGCTGTGGGACGCCGGGCAGCGGGCGGTGCTCGCCGCCGGCGGCAACCTGTCGCACCACCACGGGGTGGGTCTCAACCGCGCCCGGTTCACCGCCGAGGCGCTCGGCGCCGGGTTCGAGGTGCTGGTGGCGGTCAAGCGGGCGCTCGATCCGACCGGGATCCTCAACCCCGGCAAGCTCGGCCTGCCGTCGCCGTTCGGGGAGGTGGCGTGGCCGTGAGCGAGCGCTGGGACGTCGACGCGCTCAAGGCCGGGGCGATGGTGTCGCTCGTGTTCGCGATCCCGTTCTCGATCGCCGCCCGCTGGGCGGCCGACTCGCGCGACGACACGGCGCTCGCGACGCTGCTGTCGCTGGGCGCGGTCTTCGGCTTCGTGGTGGGCGGCGGCTGCGCCGCTTGGGTGCAGCGGCTCGGCCTGCCGCTCAGCCACGGCATGGTCGCCGCCGTCGGCACCTATGCCGCCGCCCAGGCCGTCTTCATCGTGGTCGAGCTGGTGTCGGGCGACGAGGTGAGCTGGTTCGCGGCGCTGTTCAACGCGTCGGTGGTGGCCGGAGCCGGCCTGCTCGGCGGATTCATCGGCAAGCGCCTGCGTGCCAAGGGGTTCGTCCCCTCGCACGAGCGCCAGGTGGGAGGGGGACCCGCATGATCCTCGTGCTCGACATCGGCACCACGGGCCTGCGGGCCGCGCTCGTGGCCGACGACGGCTCGATCCGCTCGATGGAGTACCGGGCGTGCCCGCCGTCCACCCCGGCGCCCGGGCTCGTCGAGCTCGACGCCGCCCACCTCGGCCACGTGCTCCTCGAGGCGGCGTCGGCGGTGATCGGGTCGACCACCGAGCCGATCACCGCGGTCGGCGTGTCGTCGCAGCGGGCCACCACGATCGTGTGGGACCGGGCCACCGGCGAGCCGATCGGGCCCGGGCTCGGCTGGCAGGACCTGCGCACCGTCGGTGAGTGCATCGTCGCCCGCGCCACGCACGGCATCGCCGTCGCACCCAACCAGACCGTCACGAAGGCGCAGTGGCTGCTCACCAACACGCCGGGCGCCGCCGATCGCGACCTGTGCATCGGCACGGTCGACTCGTGGGCCGCCTGGGTGCTGAGCGGTGGGCAGCTGCACGTCACCGACCACACGAACGCCGGGGTCACCGGCCTCTACGACCTGGCGAGCGGCACGTGGAGCGCGCGCATCGCCGAGCTGTTCGGCGTCCCGCTCGGCGCGCTGCCCACCATCGTCGACTCGTGCGGCGTGCTGGGCGAGGCCACCGCACTGCCCGGCGCCCCGCCGATCGCCGCCCTGGTGGGCGACCAGCAGGCGTCGCTGGTGGGCCAGGCCTGCGTGCGCCCCGGCGACGCCAAGATCACGTTCGGCACGGGCGGCATGCTCGACGTGTGCAGCGGCACCGCCGTGCCGGCGGCCGCCGATCGCACGGCCCACGGCACGTTCCCGATCGTGGCCTGGTCGCTCGACGGCGTCCGCACGTTCGGCAGCGAGGGGATCATGCTGTCGGCGGGCACCAACGTCGAGTGGCTGCGCGACGACCTCGGGCTCATCGAGTCGAGCGCGCAGAGCCACGATGTCGCCGCTCGCTGCGACACCAGCGACGGCGTCGTCTACGTCCCGGCCCTGCTGGGGCTCGGCACGCCGCACTGGGACTACGGGGCCCGCGGCTCGCTGTTCGGCGTCACGCGCGGCACCGAGCGCCGCCACGTCGTGCGGGCGGTGCTCGAGGGCGTGGCGCACCGCGGCGTCGACCTGGTCGACGCGGCCGAGGCCGACGTCGACGTCGAGATCACCGCGCTGCGCATCGACGGCGGCATGTCCGAGAACCCGACGTTCGTGCAGGCCCTCGCCGACCTCTCGGGCCGTCCGGTGGAGGTGAGCCCGGTGGCCGACGCCACCACCGTCGGCGCCGGCTACCTGGCCGGCATCGCCACGGGCACCTGGTCGGGGGTCGACGACATCGCCGGGAGCTGGCGGCCGTCGCACGTGGTGGAGCCCACGCCGGGGTTCGATCGCCCCGCCGCCCGGGCGGTGTGGCACCGGGCGTCGGAGCGGGCTCGGGCGTGGATTCCGGAGCTGTCGGCGCTCGACTTCTAGAATTGCCTCCGCTGTCCACGGCCAGGAATGCTGTGGCACCCGTTCGCTCGAAAGGACCAACCCGTGAACCCACGCTCACGCCGCCAGCTGCTCGCCGGGGTGCTCGCCGGCTCGCTGGCGAGCCTCGGCGTCGCCCGCTCGGCGGTCGCCACCAGCAACGGCTACGGGATGTCCGACGCTGACGTCGATCTCATGTCGTTCGCGATGGGCCTCGAGCTGCTGCGCGACCAGCACAAGGCGTACGCCGAGGCGATCTCGGGCTTCATCGGCGCGTCGGCCCAGCTGCAGAACCCCGACGTGATCGATGCCTACCTGCCGGCGTTCGACTCCTCCGACACCCAGGCCGTCCTCGAGGCCTCCTACGAGCTCGAGTCGGTGGCCACCGCGACGCACGGCGAGCTGATGGGCCTGCTCGAGTCGGTCGATGCCGCCAAGCTGATCGCCTCGATCCTCGCGGTGACCTCGCGTCACTGCACGGTGGTGGCCGATGCCGCCGGCCAGGGCGACGACCTCGACGCCATGCTCACCAACACCGCCGAACCCCTCCAGCCCGCCGACTCGTGAACGGATCACCGATGACCCAGGATCCCGTCGACCAGCCCACGACGTTCGGGCGCCGCCGCCTCCTCCGCGACGGCGCCGTCCTCGTGTCGTTCGGGGCGCTCGTGGCGGCGTGCGGCACCGAGCGTGGCGGCGGCACCGAGCCCGGCCGCGTGGGTGTCGGCGCACCGCCGCCCACCTTGCCCGAGGGCACCGTCGACGACGTCGTGCTGCTGCGCACGGCGCAGTCGCTCGAGTACACCGCGATCGACGTCTACAACGTCGCCAAGGACCTGAACATCCTCGACGCCTCGGCACTCGCCCTCGTCGACCGCTTCATCGAGGACCACACCCGCCACGCTGCGGCGCTCGGCGAGCTGATCGTCGCCAACGACGGCGAGGAGTTCCAGTGCGCCAACCCGTTCCTGATGGAGCGGGCCATCACCCCGATCGTCGAGGCGATCTCGGGCTCCGACGACGCGGTGCGCGACGTGCTCGACACCGCCCACGCGCTCGAGGAGCTCGCCGCACGCACGTACCAGTACGTGGTGGGGGCGCTCACCACCGCCGAGCTGCGCCAGGCGGCGATGACGATCGGCGTCGACGAGAACCGCCACGCCGCCACGCTGGCGATCGTCATCACCGGGGCACCCGAGGCGTACTTCGGGCCCGAGCTCACGGGCGCCGAGCCCGAGGTGAGCGAGGAGGGCATCCTGGTGCCGCACGCGATCACCGACACCTTCGGCCCGCTCGGCGGCGTGCAGCTCATCGTGGGCGCTCGCAACGACGAGGGCGCCCGCGAGCAGTTCACGCTCCAGACGCCGGCGGAGAACACCTTCGTCTACGGCTACCTCGAGTGCTGATCCCGTAGCCTGGCGCGCATGCGTCGGGGGGTGGCGCTGGTGTGCGCGCTCACGGTCGTCGCGGCGTGCGGCGACGACGGCTCCGCTCAGCCGGTCGCGGTGGACGCGGGCGATGCGGTGGTCGGTGAGGTGGTGCTCACCCGCCAGCGCGATCTGATCGATCGCGGCCTGGTCAACGTGTTGACCGAGAACCGCTCGGGCGCCGACATCGCGCTGCTGGCTCGGCGGCTCGACGCCGACCACTTCGACGCACCGTGGCGCGAGCGGTCGTCGACGCTGCGGGCCGGCAGGCGGGTGGCGCTCCAGGTGCCCTACGGCACCGTCACCGAGTGCGACTCGAGCGATCCCCTCACCGCCCGGCTCGTGCTGCGCACCGTGACCGACGACGGGAGCACCGAGGACCTGATCGTGTCGCTCGATGGCGCCGACGTCCTCGCCGCCATCCGCGCATCGGCGTGTGCGGCCACATCGTTCGATGCGGCCGTCGACGTGTCGATCGAGTCGGCCGAGGTCGTCGACGGGCAGCTGCACGCCGAGCTGGTCGTGCAGCGCCGGGATGACGACGTCGACGTGGTGGTCGATGCGAGCCGTGGCACGGTGCTGGTGGACGCCGCCGTCGACGCGCTGCCCGCGGTGCTCGACGACGGTGTCGACGCACTCGCGCTCCCGGTGACCTTCACGGTCAACCGGTGCGACCCGCACGCGCTCGCCGAGGTGACGAAGCGCTACGGGCTCGACCTGCGGGTCGCGGTGGACGGCGCTGAGCCGGCCTGGGTGCCGATCGACCTGGCGCCCGTGCTCGACGATCTGGTCGCGATCGTCGACGACTGCATCGCCCGGTCGTAGCCTGGCGGGGCGATGGTGAGACGGCCGGGTGGCCGCGGCACGGCTCGTCCGTGTCGAGGAAAGTCGGGACTCCACCGGGCAGGGTGCTGGCGAGAGCCAGGTCGGGGCGACCTGACGGACAAGTGCAACAGAGAGAGACCGCCGATGGGCCGGGCGACCGGTCACAGGTGAGGGTGAAACGGTGCGGTAAGAGCGCACCAGCGTCCGGGGTGACCCGGGCGGCTCGGCAAACCCCACCCGGAGCAAGGTCGAGCAGAGGGGACGGGCGGCCCGTCCTCCCGCCTCCGGGCGGGACCCCTCGGGTGGACCGCAGAGATGGATGGCCACCGGCGCTCCGGCGTCACAGAATCCCGCTTACAGGCCGTCTCACCGTCGCAATCACGTCTGAGCCGAGTGCGA
>JALOLG010000043.1 GCA_025456105.1 Ilumatobacteraceae bacterium
CCCGAAGCTCGCCTTGAGGCGGCGGAGCACGGCGTGCACGTCGATCGGGCGATCGCTCTCCACCCGGACGGGCCGGGCGATCACGGCTTTGGCCAGCCTGCCGGCCCGCACGGCGTCGCGGGCGTGCTCGACCGCCCGCAGGTAGTGCTCCTCGGGCACGGCGGGGCGCAGCGTGAACGTCGCGGTCGACGGCGTGGGCGCTGGCGCCGTCAGCTCGGCCTCGGCGCCGTCGATCCGGGTCACCCACGCGCGGCCGCTGCCGTCCTTGCCCACCAGCACCGCCGGGACCACGAGCTCGGCCGGGCTCCCCGGCCGGAACGGCACCGCACCGATGGCCACCGGCCCAGGCGTTCCGCCGACGCGGTCGTCGTGGTCGATCGACGCCAGCAGCGCCGCCGCACCGTCGAGGTCGACGCGGGCGGCGGTGCCGCGGCCGGCGAACCCGACACCGTCACGGACGAACAGCACCCCGTCGCCGCGCGCGACGTCGTTGAGATCGACCGCGACCGGCAGTGGCTCGGTGACCGCGCGCATCAGCGGCGCGTGGCGGTGAGGAGCTGGGTGATGCCGCCCGAGAGGGGTCGGTGCCGGGCGCCGTCGAAGCCGGCGTCGGCGAGCATCTGGAGCATCGTGGCCGGCTCGGGCAGGTAGGCGACGCTGCGGGGCAGGTAGCGGTAGGCGGCGGGATCCGACAGCAGACCGCCGATGCGCGGCACGACCTTGCCGAAGTAGATCCCGTTGCCCCAGCGGACGAGGGGGTTGTGGGGGACGCCGACGTCGAGCAGCGCGATCCGCCCACCGGTGCGCAGCACACGCGCCAGCTCGTCGAAGAAGGCCTGGAGATCGACCAGGTTGCGCAGCGCGAACCCGCAGGTGACCCCGTCGGCGCAGGCGTCGGGCACGGGCAGCCGGAGGATGTCGGCCTGCACGCGCGGCGCGCCCGACCGGTCGGCCGCCAGCATGCCGAAGCTGAGGTCGATCGAGATCGGCCGGTGGCCGGCTCGTTCGAGGTCGACGCACAGGTCGCCGGTGCCGCTCGCCAGGTCGAGCACGCGGCTCCCGGGCGGGAGCCCGAGCGAGCCGATGGCGAGGCGTCGCCACCTGACGTCGAGCCGGAACGTCATGACCCGGTTCACGAGGTCGTAGCGCGGCGCGATCGCGTCGAACATGTCGCGCACCGCACGCTGCTTCTCGTCGCCCTCGGGGAGGGTGTCGCGGTCCCACGAGCGGGGTTCGGCGCCGGTCACCGGGTCGAGGGTAACGGCCCGGTCGGCTCGCCGGCCGCGGTGCCGGGCGGCGATCATGGCGGCATGATCGACTTCTCCTTCCCGCCCGACGTCGAGGAGGTCCGCCTCAAGGTCCGTGAGTTCATGGACACCCGCGTGCGGCCGGAGTGGGAGTCGATCGACCAGTCCGACCGCAAGCAGCTCGTCGGCACCATCGTGCAGCTCCGCAAGGAGGCCAAGGAGGACTGGGGCCTGTGGCTGCCCCACATGCCGCCCGAGTGGGGCGGGATGGGGCTCGGCCCGACGGCGATGGCCGCCGTGTCGGCCGAGGCCGCCAAGGTGGGCATCGGGCCGTTCGTCCTCAACGCCCAGGCGCCCGACGAGGGCAACCAGCACACGCTGCTGCACTGGGCCACCGACGAGCAGAAGGAGAAGTACCTCCGCCCGCTGTGCGAGGGCACCGCGCGGTCGTGCTTCGCGATGACCGAGCCGGAGGTGGCCGGCTCCGACCCGACGCTCATCAAGACGTTCGCCTACCCGGACGGCGACGAGTGGGTGATCAACGGGCACAAGTGGTTCATCTCCGGTGCTCGTGGGGCGCAGTTCGCGCTGCTCGTCGCCCGCACCGAGGAGGACCCCGACCTGCCGCAGGCGGCGAACAGCTGCTTCATCGTCGACCTGCCGTCGGAGGGCTGGAACATCGTCCGCGACGTGCACACGATGTCGGGTGGCCACAACCACTGCGAGATCCTCATCGAGGACCTCCGGGTCCCGGCCGCGAACATGCTCGGCGGCCGCGGCCAGGGGCACCTGCTCGGCCAGTACCGGCTCGGCCCGGCCCGCCTCGCGCACTGCATGCGCTGGATCGGCCAGGCGGAGATCGCGCTCGACATGATGGTGGCGCGCTCGCTCGAGCGGTACTCGCACGGCTCGCTGCTCGCCGAGAAGCAGGGCATCCAGTGGCTCATCGCCGATTCGGCGGTCGAGCTGTACCAGTGCAAGCTGATGGTGCTCCACGCGGCGTACCAGATCGAGCACGGCCACGACTTCACCGCGGTGGTGTCGATGGCCAAGCACTTCGTGGCCAACAGCCTGTGGCGGATCATCGACCGGGCGATCCAGGTGCACGGTGCGCTCGGCTACTCCACCGACACGCCGCTCGCGCACATGCTCACGCAGGCGCGCTGGGCGCGCTTCGCCGACGGCGCCGACGAGATCCACCAGATGCGGATCGCGCAGCGCACCATCGCGGCGTACAAGGACCACGGCACCACCAAGGTGGCCACCGGCGACCTGCCGCTCTGAGAGGTCGCCCGCGGTTCAGGCGCTCTCGGCGGCCACCGCGGTCGCCCAGCGGTAGTCCGCCTTGCCGCTCGGCGAGCGGACGATCTCGTCGACGAACACCACGGCCTTGGGGAGCTTGTAGCGGGCGATGTGGCGCTCGGCCTCGGCCAGCACGCCGGCCTCGTCGAGCTCGTGGCCGTCGCGGCGGCGCACGATGGCCACGACCTCCTTGCCCCACCGCTCGCTGGGCCGGCCGGCCACGACGCAGTCGTACACCGCGGGGTGCGCCTTGATGGCGGCCTCGACCTCCTCGGCGAAGATCTTCTCGCCCCCGGAGTTGATGGTGACCGAGTCGCGCCCGTGGAGCTCGACGACCCCGTCGGCCCGCAGTCGTGCCCGGTCGCCCGGCACCGCGTACCGGACGCCGTCGATGACGGGGTAGGTGCGTGCCGTCTTCGCGGCGTCACCGAGGTAGCCGAGCGCGAGGCGCCCGCTCTTGGCGAGCCACCCGAGCTCGTCGTGGCCGGGCTCGAGCACGCGGTCGAGGTCGGCCGAGAGCACGTGGTTGCCCGGCGTGAGCTCGAACGTGCCGGTGGTGGCCCCACCGCCCGTGGACACGTGCGACATCTGCCCACCCGCCTCCGAGGAGCCGAGGCCGTCGACGATCATGAGGGTCGGCAGGTGGCGCAGGAGCTCGTCCTTGAGCGGCGCCGAGAGGGCGGCACCACCCGACAGCAGCACGGTGAGGCTCGACAGGTCGTAGGGGTGCCGGTCGAGCTCGTCGAGGAGCGGGCGGGCGAAGGCGTCGCCGACGATGAGGAGGAAGTTCAGCTGCTCGCGCTCGACGAGGCCCCAGATGTCGGCCGGGTCGAGCCGCTCGGGCACCGACTGGATGAAGATCGTGCCGCCGCCGAGCCAGGTGCGGAAGCTCATCCAGTGGCCGGCGCCGTGCATGAACGGCGGGGCGAGCAGCGCGCGCAGGCCGGTGTTCGCCTCGGCGAGGAACTCCTCGACGGTCGTCGCGGTCTTCGAGCCGCCGAAGCACTCGACCATGGCGTCGCCGTTGCGCCACATGACGCCCTTGGGCATGCCGGTGGTGCCCCCGGTGTAGAGCAGGTAGAGGTCGTCGGGGCTCGGGCGCTGCGCCGGCGCCGTCGGGGCAGCGGCGGCGAGGGCGTCCTCGTACCACTCGGCGCCGGGCAGGAGGTCGTGGCCCGACTCGTCGGGCACCTGGAGCACGACCCGCAGGTCGGGCAGGTCGGGCAGGACCTCGGCGAGGGTGGGGGCGAACGCCGAGTGCACCACGACGGCGGCCGCGCTCGAGTCGGTGAGCAGGTAGCGCAGCTCCTCGGCCACGTACCGGTAGTTCACGTTCAGCGGGGCGACGCGCGCCTTGATCGCGCCGAGCATGCACTCGAGGTACTCGTTGCCGTTGTGGAGGTAGATGGCGAGGTGGTCCTGACCACTCTCGTGCTGTGCCAGCTCGCTGCGCTCGACGTGGCACCCGAGCCCGCGTCCGGCGAGGTGGTTCGCGAGCCGGTCGGTGCGCTCGCGCATGTCGGCCCACGTGAACCGGCGATCGCGGAACACCAGGCACTCCTGGTCGGCGCGGCTGGCCGCGATCGCGTCGATGACCTCGGCGAGGCCGCGCTCGTGGGTGTCGGGCTCGGGCTGGTCGGTCATGGGGGGCGACCGTACGAACCGGCAGCGACGACCGTCGAATCCTGCCTGGCGGGCCGCTGTGTAGGGTCGGCCCATGGCTGCGCCACGCATCACGTTCGGGGTCTTCATGCCGCAGGGCTGGAAGATGGAGCTCGTCGGGATCGACGGGGCCACGGCCAAGTGGGACACGGCGGTCGCGATCGCGCAGCGCGCCGAGGCACTGGGCTTCGACTCGATCTGGGTGTACGACCACGTGCACAACGTGCCGCGTCCGGCGCACGAGGCGGTCTTCGAGTGCTGGACCACGGTCGCCGCGGTGAGCCAGCTCACCTCCACCATCCGCCTCGGCCAGATGGTGGGCTGCAACAGCTACCGCAACCCGGCACTGCTCGCGAAGATCACCTCGACGGTCGACGTCATCTCCGGCGGCCGACTCGACTGGGGCATCGGAGCGGGGTGGTACGAGAACGAGTACCGGGGCTACGGGTACACGTTCCCGAAGCCGAAGGACCGCATCGGCATGCTCGACGAGGCCGTGCAGATCGTGCGCTCGATGTGGACCGAGCCCGAGACCACCTTCGACGGCGAGTACTACACGCTGAACCGGGCGAACTGCGATCCCAAGCCGCTGCAGTCGCCGCACCCGCCGATCTGGATCGGCGGTGGGGGTGAGCAGCTCACGCTGCGCACGGTGGCCCGGTATGCGGATTGCTCGAACTTCGGTGGGCAGCCCGAGCAGTGGGCGCACAAGCGCGACGTGCTGCGCGCCCACTGCGCCGAGGTCGGCCGCGATCCCGACGAGATCCGCATGACCTGGTCGCCCGAGGTGTTCATCCGCGAGACCGAGGCCGAGATCGAGGCCGCCGGCACCCGCAGCCTGTGGGGCGAGCCGGCCGAGTCGTGGCGCGCCGGCAACCTCGTGGGCACCCCGGAGCAGGTGGCCGAGAAGATCCGCACCTACGTGGAGCTGGGCTGCTCGGGGTTCGTGCCGTGGTGCGCGGACTACCCCGACACCGAGACCCTCGAGCTGCTCGGCACCCGAGTCGTCCCCGAGTTCCGCTGACGACCCGAGTGCTGGCGTCCGTCGGAGTGTCAGCGGCGCGCCCCGCCGTACGTCGACACTCGGAGCGACGTCAGCACTCGGATCAGACGTAGTAGCGGAAGATCACCTCGGCGACGCAGGAGGGCTTCGGGGCGCCCTCCACCTCGAACGCGAACTCCATGGTCACCTGCGCGCCGCCGGCGACGTCCTCGACGTTCAGCAGCTTCGCGCCCAGGCGGAGCTTGGAGCCCACGGGCACGGGTGAGGGGAAGCGGACCTTGCCGCAGCCGTAGTTGACGCCCATCGAGATCCCCGACACTCCGAAGATCTGCGGCGACAGCGACGGCCCGAGCGACAGCGTGAGGTAGCCGTGGGCGATCGGGCCGCCGAACGGGCCCGACTTCGCCCGCTCCACGTCGACGTGGATCCACTGGTGGTCGCCGGTGGCGTCGGCGAACAGGTTCACCTGCTCCTGGGTGATCTCGACGTAGTCGCTGTAGCCGAGGTGCTCGCCGACGAGGGACTTCAGCTCGTCGATGCCGTTGATGATGCGCGCTGCCATGCCGCGGAGTGTGGCACACGCGGCCTGCTACGAATGCGCCGTGAGCGACGCCGCCGACGACTTCCACTCCGGCTTCGTGGCGCTCGTCGGGCGTCCGAACGTCGGCAAGTCGTCGCTCGTCAACGCGATGTGCGGGCGCAAGGTGAGCATCGTCTCCGACAAGCCCCAGACCACCCGCCACCGCATCATGGGCGTGCTCACCTCGGCACGTCACCAGCTCGTGTTCGTCGACACGCCAGGCCTGCACAAGCCCGTCACCGCGCTGGGCGAGCGGGTGAACGCCACGGCGCTCGAGAGCACCGACGACGTCGACGTCACGTGCCTGGTGCTCGACGCGACCCAGCCGTTCGGGAGCGGCGACCGCTGGGTGGCCGACCGGATCGACGTCGCCCGCGCCACCGTGGTGGTCAACAAGATCGACCGGGCGACGCCCGAGCAGGTGCTCGCCATGCTCGACGCCGCCTCGGGGCTCGGTGCCACCGCGTACTTCCCGGTGTCGGCGCGCACGGGCGCCGGCCTCGACGCGCTCGTCGAGCACCTGCGCGCCGCGATGCCCGAGGGGCCGCGCTACTTCCCCGACGACGAGTTCACCGACGTCCCCGAGGAGCTGCGCGTGGCCGAGCTGGTGCGCGAGCAGCTCCTCGCGGTGATGCGCGACGAGCTCCCGTACTCGATCGCCACGCGGGTGAGCGAGTGGGAGGGCAACCGCATCACGGTCGAGATCATCGTCGAGCGCGAGAGCCAGAAGGGGATGGTGATCGGCAAGGGCGGCTCGGTGCTCAAGCAGGTGGGCCAGCGCGCCAGGGCGCAGCTCGCACCGGGCACCTACCTCGACCTGCGGGTGCGCGTCGACAAGGACTGGCAGCGTCGACCCGACCGGGTCGAGCGCCTCGGCTACTGAGTCACGAGGTGGGCGGCGGCGCCGTCGCGGGCACGCTCGTCGTGGTCGTGGTCGCCGCGGGTGGGGGCGAGGCGAGCAGCACGGCGAAGTCGTCCCACACCAGCAGCTCGCCGGGCGCGGACGCCACGAAGTCGGGCGGGATGCCCACCTCGATCGGCTCGCCGTCGCGGGTGAACGTCACCTGGCCGATGCCGCCCAGCCGACCGAACGTGAGCACGAGCTGCGCGATCGCGAGCTGCTGATCGGTGGGCCGCAACCCGTCGGCGATCTCGCCGTCGAGGTCGATGATCGCCACGCCCCGGTCGACCGTGATCCCCGCCACGAGCCCGGCCGGCACCTCGGTGCGGAGCCCGACGCTCTCGGGCCCGGGCGGCGGCCCGTCCTCGAGGCGGGCCACCACCTGGACGAGCTCGACGGGGGAGGAGAACGGCGTCGTCTGGCTCTGGAGCTGGCCGCGCCCGATCACGAAGTACACCTGCACCTGCTCTTGCGCCACGAGGGTCGTGCTCGTGCTGGTGGTGGTCGACTCGTCGGGTGGGGTCGTCGCAGGCACCGTGGTCGTGGTGGTGGTGGTCGTGGTGGTCGTGGTGGTCTGGTCGAGCCCGAAGGGGATCTCCTCGGGCGGGATCGCCTCGAACGAGTCGCCGGTGGTGACGCCGCAGGCGCCGGCGACGAGCGCGACTGCGAAGCCGATCAGGGCGGCGGTGGGTGCGCGCCACCTCATCGCTCGCCCTCCGCGGGCACGGTGACGACGAACCGGGCGCCGCCGCCGGGACGGTCCTCCACCCACGCCTCGCCGCCGAGCGCGTGCACGTGCTCGGCCACGAGGGCGAGCCCGAGCCCCGACCCGGTCCGGTGCCGGGCCGCGCTGCCCCGGGCGAAGCGCTCGAAGATGCGGAGCTTCTCGCTCGCGGCCACACCCGGACCCGCGTCCTCGACGGCCACCGCCACGAGGCCCACCGGGCCGCGCTCGATCGAGACGCGGGTGGGGCCGCCGCCGTGGTGCTTGGCGTTGTCGAGCAGGTTCGTGAGCACGCGCTCGAACCGGACCTTGTCGAGTCGGGCCGTGGCCGGGGCGTCGGGCGCCACCTCGATCGGGACGTCGCGGTGCCCCGAGCGGTGGGCGATCCGGGCGCACACGTCGGCGATGTCGACCGACTCCGTGTGGAGGTCGGTGGCGCCGGCATCGATCCGCGACAGCTCGAGCAGGTCGAGCACCATCGCGTCGAAGCGACGGACCTGGTCGACGACGACGTCGAGCGCCTGCTGGGTGCGGTCGGGCAGGTCGGCGCGGCGCGCGTCGAGCACCTCGACGGCCGCGGTGAGCGCGGTGATGGGCGATCGCAGCTCGTGGCTCACGTCGGAGGCGAAGCGCTCCTCGCGCTCGATCCGGGTCTGGACGGCGTCGGCCATGTCGTTGAAGGAGCCGGCGAGGCGGTCGAGGTCGGGGTCGGCCGCAGCCGGCAGGCGCGCCCCGAGCGCTCCTTCGGCGATGTCGCCCGCCGCGTCGGCCACGTCGCTGAGCGGGCGCAGGAGGCGGCGGCTGGTGGACCACCCGCCGAAG
>JALOLG010000409.1 GCA_025456105.1 Ilumatobacteraceae bacterium
TACGTGGCCGACTTCCCACCCGAGTCGCTGTTCGAGGTGTACGGCTCCACCGAGCTCGGGGTGAACACGGTGCTGCGGCCCGAGGACCAGCTCCGCAAGCCCGGCTCGTGCGGCAAGGAGGCGCCGATGGTGGAGATCCGGCTGTACGACGAGCTCGGCAACATCGTCACCGGCACCGGCCCCGACCACGCCGGCGAGCTGTTCGTGCGGTCGCCGGCCGTCTTCTCGGACTACTACAAGCAGCACGACAAGTACGAGGAGGACCGACGCGACGGGTTCCAGACCGTCGGCGACATCGCCTACCGCGACGAGGAGGGGTTCCTCTACATCTGCGACCGCAAGAAGGACATGATCATCTCGGGCGGCATGAACATCTACCCGGCCGAGATCGAAGCCGCGCTCGAGCTGCACCCCGACATCTACGAAGCCGCGGTGTTCGGGATCCCCGACGAGGAGTGGGGTGAGGCGGTCCACGCAGTCGTGGTGCAGCGGCCGGGTGCCGGGCTGGACGACGCCGCCGTGCAGGCCCACGCCCGCGAGCACCTCGCTCGCTACAAGGTCCCGCGCTCGATCTCGTGGATGGACGAGCTGCCCAAGACCGGCTCCGGCAAGCTCCTCAAGCGCGAGCTCCGCCGCCCCTACTGGGAGGGACACGGCACCGGCGTGCTGTAGCCCGCCGGGGTCAGCGGGCGTACTGGGTGACGGTGTCGGCGGCGTCGATGAGCCAGCCGGGCACGATCCCCACGACGATCGTGAAGATCGCCGCGGCGCCGATCGCGAGCCCGGTGCCGAACGGCACCCGCTCGGCCGGCTCGTCGGTCTCGGGCGACTGCAGCCACACGCTCACCATGATCCGCAGGTACATGAACGCCGCGATCACCGCGGCGAGCATGGCGATGATCGCGATCGCATAGCTCTGCTCGTCGACGGCCGCCTGGATCACGCCGAACTTGGCGATGAAGCCCGTCGTGAAGGGCACACCCGCCTGCGCGAGCAGGAACACCGTCAGCGCCAGCGCCAGTGCGGGCCGGCGGGCGGCCAAGCCGGCGAACGACGACAGGTCGGTGTCGCCGTCGTGGTTGCGGGCGATCACGGTGACCACGGCGAACGAGCCGATCACCAGCACCGAGTAGAGCAGCAGGTACACGAGCACCGACGGCATGCCCGAACCCATCTCGGTCTCGCCCGCTCGGTGGCCCGCGGCTTCGACGCCCACCAGGATGAACCCGGCGTGGCTGATCGAGGAGTAGGCGAGCATGCGCTTCACGTTCGACTGCACGGCTGCCAGTGCCGAGCCGATCACGAGCGACAGCGCGGCGAGCACCCAGATGACGGGGCGCCAGTCGTCGCGGTGGAACGGCAGCGCGATCACGAGCACGCGCAGCATCGCCGCGAACGCGGCCGCCTTGCCGACCGCCGCCATGAACGCGGTGGTCTGCGACGGCGCCCCCTGGTACACATCGGGCGCCCACTCGTGGAAGGGCACGGCGGCGACCTTGAAGGCGAGCCCGACGATCAGCAGGGCGATGCCCGCGAGCACCATCGCGTCCTCGCGTGGTGCGCTGACGTTGGTCTGGAAGCTCGTGATGACCTCGGAGATGTTGGTCGACCCGGTGCCGCCGTAGAGCAGCGCGATGCCGTACAGGAAGAACGCCGAGGCGAACCCGCCGAGCACCAGGTACTTGATGCCGGCCTCCTGGCTCTGCGAGCGGCGGCGGTCGAGGGCGGCGAGCACGTAGAGCGCGAGCGACAGCGTCTCGAGCCCGAGGAACAGCACGATGAAGTCGTTGGACGCCCCCATCACCACCGCACCGATGGCCGCCATGAGGTAGAGCGCGTAGACCTCCGGGCCGTCCTGGCCGATGCGGCCGAGCTCGCCGTCGGTGATCATCGACACGAGGATCACGGCGACGCACACGATGATCGTGACGAACTGGGCGAACGTGTCGAACGCGAGCGCCCCACCCACGAGCGTGTCGGTGCCGCGGTCGGTGATGTCGTCCCAGAGGACCATGGCGAGCACCGCGGCGGTGCCGGCCGTGAGCGACGTCATGAGCGCGTAGAGCCCCCGGGGCCACCGGGGAGTGAGTGCGCCGAGCACCATCATCCCGAGCCCACCGCCGAGCAGCACCAGCATCGGCGTGAGCGCGAACCACTGGACCTCGGGCCCGATGAACTCCTGCGCGAACTCCTGGGCCAGCATCAGCCGCCCTCACCTTCCACGATCTCCCCACCGTCCTCGATCGCCCCATGTCCCTCGATCACCAGCACCTCCGGCTGCGGCTCCTCGTAGCCGGTGCGCTCCTCGACGTGGGCGATCAGCTCGTCGACAGACGGCTGGATGCGATCGAGCATCGGCTTGGGGTAGATGCCGGTGAACACGATCACGCCGATGAACGGCAGCAGGACGGCCGCCTCCTTCAGCGTGATCTCCTTGAACGAGCGGTTGTCGTCGTCGACCGGTCCGTGGAACACCCGCTGGTAGGCCCACAGGAGGTAGAGCGCGGCGAGGATGACGCCGGTCGCCGCCACGACCACCCACCAGCGCGCCGTCAGGAACGAGCCGATCAGGATCAGGTACTCGCCGACGAAGCCGTTGAGGCCCGGCACGCCGATCGACGACAGCATCACCACCGTGAACGCCGCGGCGAAGATCG
>JALOLG010000410.1 GCA_025456105.1 Ilumatobacteraceae bacterium
GCACCGGCAACGCCTACCACGGCGTGCACCCGTTCTACGCGTGGTACTGGGGCGCGCACGGCCAGCAGCACGCGGGCCGGGTGATCATCGTCGGCGGCGACCCGCCCACCGTCCGACGCCTCGGCTTCACCCCGGCGTCGACCATGGACGACGCGCTCGAGATCGCCACCGACGTCGTCGGCCGCTCACCCACCATCACGCACCTGCACGTGCCCTCCGTCCTGGTGGCCGACGTCACGTGAGCCGCTCCCGCGTCACCCTGCGCCGGGCCCAGCGCGTGGCGGCGGCGGCCGAGCGCGGCGTGCGCCTGGCGACGGCCCCGGTGCGCGCGGCCCAGTTCCCGTACCGGGCGCCGACGGTGCCGCGCGGCGTCGTGGTGCCGGCCGATCCGCCCCGGTTGGGCGCGGACTACGAGACCGAGTGGGCCCGCACGCAGGTGGCTCGCCTCGCCCGCGGCGTCATCGTGGAGGGTCCGCTGCGGCTCGCCGCCCGCGTGATCGCCCGCCCCGACATCCTCGGCACCGACCGGCTCGCCGACCTCGAGCGGATGCGCCGCTCCCCCGGCGACGACCGGCCGCCTCCGGTGATCTTCGCCCCGACGCACCACAGCCACCTCGACACCGGGCTGATGATCCGCGCCGTCCCACCCGCCTGGCGTCACGACCTCGTCGTCGCCGCGGCGGCCGACTACTTCTTCGACGCGCACTGGAAGGCGGCGCTGTCGGCGCTCGCCCTCAACGCGATCCCGATCGATCGCGAGGCGACGGGCCGCAAGTCGGCCGACCTGCTGCGCGACCTCATCGCCGACGGGCACAGCGTGGTGATCTACCCCGAGGGAGGCCGCTCACCCGACGGGTGGGGCCAGCCGTTCAAGGGCGGCGCGGCCTACCTCTCGATCCGCACGGGTGCACCCGTGGTGCCGGTGTTCATCGACGGCACCGGCGCGATCTACGGCAAGGGCATGAAGCGCCCGAAGCCCGGCCGCACCCGAGTGGCGTTCGGCGCGCCGCTGTGGCCCGAGGACGACGAGTCGACGCGCCGGTTCACGAGCCGGATCGAGACCGCAGTGCGGCTGCTCGGCGACGAGGCCGGCACCGACTTCTGGACCGCCCGTCGGCGCGCCGCACAGGGCATGACGCCGTCGCTCGGTGGGCCGGCGCACACCGACTGGCGCCGCCAGTGGGCGCTCTCGTCGCACCGGGCCGCCGGCATCGCGGGCTGGCGTCGCCGCCCCGATCGCCGCTGGCCCGACCTCGGCCGCTGACCGGGCGGGTCGGTCAGTCGGCGCAGGGGATGACGATGACCGTGCCCACGATGAACGCCTGGTAGCCCGGCGTCGTCGCGTTGGCCGCGTTGAGCTGCGCGAGCGTGACGTCGTACTGCTCGGCCACCGTGATCGGGATGTCGCCAGAGGCGATGGTGTGCGACCCGGGGGTGCACTCCCCCGCCGGCGGCAGCGTCGTGGTGGTGCCGCTGGCGGTCGAGGCGCTGTCGGTGTCCGTCTCGGTCTCGGTGGCCGTGTCGGTGGCGGTGCCCGACGATCCGGCCACGAGCGCGTTCGGCGGGATCTTGATGATCGTGCCCGGGAACGGGAAGTCGTTGGCGCTGGCCCAGCCGTTGTAGTTGATGAGCTCGTCGAGGCTGATCCCGAAGGTGGTGGCGACACCGAGCGGGTAGTCGCCCGACTGGATCTCGTAGCTCTGCTCGGTGAGCGAGCGGCCCGCCTCGTCGGTGGCCACCTCGCCTGCGATCGTCGTCGTGGTGGTGGCCGGCTCGCGGACGACGTAGTTGGTGGTGTCGAGCTCGACCATCGTCGTGCGCGCGCCGGTCTCGGACTCGCCACACGCCGTGAGCAGCGCGAGCGGCGCGAGCACGAACGCCACCGCCACGGAACGTGGGAACCGACCGGACTTCGACCTCATGGCCGCACAGCGTACGGGCCGGCCACCCCGAGCGGGGGTCAGGGCACGATCAGGTGAGCGGACGCGCCGTCGGCGGGATCGGCGCCGGCAGCCGGGTGCGACCCATCAGGTACTCATCGACCCCCGCCGCGCACGCCCGCCCCTCGGCGATCGCCCACACGATCAGGCTCTGGCCCCGACCCATGTCGCCCGCCACGAACACGCCGGGCACGTTGGACATGTAGCGGTCGTCGCGGGCCACGTTGCCCCGGTCGTCGAACGCCACGCCGATGCGGTCGAGCCACGACCCGCGCTCAGGCCCGACGAACCCCATCGCCAGGAACACCAGGTCGGCGGGGAGCTCGCGATCGGTGCCCTCGACCTTCTGGAAGCGCCCGTCGACGAGCTCGACCTCGTGGATGAGCAGCGCCCGCACGTTGCCCGCACCGTCGTCGAGGAAGCGCTCGGTGTTGACGCTGTACACGCGCTCGCCGCCCTCCTCGTGCGCCGACGACACGCGGTAGACGAGGCTCCACTGCGGCCACGGGTTCGACGGCGCCCGGGTGTCGGGTGGGCGGGGCATGATCTCCAGCTGGGTCACCGACGCCGCGCCCTGGCGGTGCGCAGTGCCGAGGCAGTCGGCACCGGTGTCGCCACCGCCGATGATCACGACGTGCTTGCCGGCCGCGTCGATCGGCGACGCCTCGAGGTCGCCCTCCTGCACCTTGTTCGCGAGCGGCAGGTACTC
>JALOLG010000044.1 GCA_025456105.1 Ilumatobacteraceae bacterium
GGCCCGAAGATCTTCTCGCAGAACAGGCCGTCCTTCTCGGGGCGCAGCGTGCGGTAGTTGATCGTCTCGGGCTTCTTGACCTCGCCGTGGGACCACATCCGGATCTGGTCGGCCGTGGCCAACCCGATCCGCAGCTGGTCGAACATGTTGACGTCGAGCATGTCGGTTCCTTCCCTCGCGCTCGTCGCGGTCAGTACGTGGCCCGCTCGCGGCGGGTGTCGCGGTCGTCGTCGTCGGAGCCGCGCTCGGGGCGGCTGATGTCGATGCCGAGCTCCTCGGCAGCGCGGAAGACCTCGTCGTCGAGGTCGCGCATCTCGATCTCGGAGCCGTCGTCGGCGAGGACCTCGACGTTGATGCAGAGCGCCTGCATCTCCTTCATGAGGACCTTGAAGCTCTCGGGCACCCCCGGCTCGGGGATGTTGTCGCCCTTGACGATGGCCTCGTAGACCTTCACTCGGCCGAGCACGTCGTCGGACTTGATGGTGAGCAGCTCCTGCAGGCAGTACGCCGCGCCGTAGGCCTCGAGGGCCCACACCTCCATCTCACCGAAGCGCTGACCGCCGAACTGCGCCTTGCCGCCCAGCGGCTGCTGGGTGATCATCGAGTACGGGCCGGTCGAGCGGGCGTGGATCTTGTCGTCGACGAGGTGCGCCAGCTTGAGCACGTACATGTAGCCGACCGTGATCGGGTTGTCGTACGCCTCACCGGTGCGGCCGTTGTACAGCGTGACCTTGCCGTCGACGCCGACCAGGCGGTCGCCGCTGACGCTCTCGGGGTTGAGGTTGGCGAGGATCTGCTGGATCGTCGGGTGACGACCGGTCTTCTCCTCCTCGTCCCAGTTCGCGCCGTCGAAGACGGGGGTGGCGATGAACGTCGCCGGCTTGGTGTTCGGCCGGGTCTTCACCTCCGTGCCGCGGATGGGCTCGTCGCCGATCCGGGTGCCGTCGGGGTTGGTCCAGCCCCACCGGGCGCAGTAGCCCAGGTGGGCCTCGAGCACCTGGCCCACGTTCATGCGGCTCGGCACGCCGAGCGGGTTGAGGATGATGTCGACCGGCGTGCCGTCGGCCATGTACGGCATGTCCTCGACCGGCAGGATCTTGGAGATCACGCCCTTGTTGCCGTGGCGACCGGCGAGCTTGTCGCCCACCGAGATCTTGCGCTTCTGCGCCACGTACACGCGGACCAGCTGGTTGACGCCCGGGGGCAGCTCGTCGCCGGCGTCGCGGTTGAACACCTTGACGTCGATGACCTTGCCCGACTCGCCGTGGGGCACCTTGAGGCTGGTGTCGCGCACCTCGCGGGCCTTCTCGCCGAAGATCGCGCGCAGCAGGCGCTCCTCGGGGGTGAGCTCGGTCTCGCCCTTCGGGGTGACCTTGCCCACCAGCACGTCGCCGGGCCCCACCTCGGCGCCCACGCGGATGATGCCGCGGTCGTCGAGGTCGGCGAGGATCTCGTCGGAGAGGTTCGGGATGTCTCGGCTGATCTCCTCGGGCCCGAGCTTGGTGTCACGGGCGTCGACCTCGTGCTCGTGGATGTGGATCGACGTGAGCACGTCGTCCTTCACGAGCCGCTCCGAGAGGATGATCGCGTCCTCGAAGTTGTAGCCCTCCCACGGCATGAACGCCACGAGCAGGTTCTTGCCGAGCGCCAGCTCGCCCATGTCGGTGGACGGGCCGTCGGCGAGCACCGTGCCCTTGGTGACCTTGTCGCCTTCCACCACCCGAGGGCGCTGGTTGATGCAGGTGTCCTGGTTGGAGCGGCGGAACTTCGCCAGGCGGTACACCTGCTTGCCGCCCTGCGCGTACTGCACGGTGATCGACTCGCCGGTGACCTCGACCACCTCGCCGTCGCCGGTGGCCTGGACGAGGTCGGCCGCGTCGCGGGCGGCGCGGTCCTCGATGCCGGTGCCGATGTAGGGGGCCTCGGCGCGCACCAGCGGCACGGCCTGGCGCTGCATGTTGGCGCCCATCAGCGCCCGGTTCGCGTCGTCGTGCTCGAGGAACGGGATGAGCGCCGTGGCGACCGACACGATCTGCTTCGGCGACACGTCCATGTAGTCGACCTCGGTGGGCGGCACCGACGCGATGTCGGTGGTGGCACCGAAGAAGCTCTCGGCCTCGAGCATGTTGCGGAGGTCCTCGAGGCTCGCCGCCTGCGGTGAGCGCCGCACGAGCACCCGCTCGTCGCGGAAGGTGCCGTCGGGGTTGATCGGCGTGTTCGCCTGCGCGACGACGTAGTTCTCCTCCTCGTCGGCGGCCATGTACACGATCTCGTCGGTGACGCGACCGTTGACCACCTTGCGGTACGGGCTCTCGATGAACCCGAACTCGTTGACGCGGGCGAACGTGGACAGACCGCCGATGAGGCCGATGTTCGGGCCCTCCGGGGTCTCGATCGGGCACATCCGGCCGTAGTGGCTGAAGTGCACGTCGCGCACCTCGAACCCGGCGCGCTCGCGCGAGAGGCCGCCCGGCCCGAGCGCCGACAGGCGCCGGCGGTGGGTGAGGCCCGACAGCGGGTTCACCTGGTCCATGAACTGCGAGAGCTGCGACGTCCCGAAGAACTCCTTGATCGCGGCCACCACCGGGCGGATGTTGATCAGCGTCTGGGGCGTGATCGCCTCGACGTCCTGGGTGGTCATGCGCTCGCGGACGACCCGCTCCATCCGCGACAGGCCGATGCGCACCTGGTTCTGGATGAGCTCGCCGACCGAGCGGATGCGCCGGTTCGCGAAGTGGTCCTGATCGTCGAGCCGGTAGCCCGGGTCCTGCTTGACCAGGTGGAGCATGTACGTGATGGCGGCGAGCACCTCGCAGCGGCTCAGCACGTGCTGGTCGGGCTCGGGCAGATCGAGCAGGTCGCCCGAGAGGCCGAACAGCTCGCCGAGGCGCTCGACCTCGGCGCCGAGCTTGCGGTTCAGCTTGTAGCGGCCGACGCGCGACAGGTCGTAGCGCCGGCTCTCGAAGAACGCGTTGCGGAAGTAGGCGCGCGCCGACTCGACGGTGGGCGGCTCGCCCGGGCGGGCCCGCTTGTAGATCTCGACGAGCGCCTCGTCCTGGGTGGGCGCGATCGCGCGCTCCTTCTCCCACTGCCCCTCGAGGAAGTCGAAGTGGGCGACGAAGCGGTCGAGGAAGCCGGGCGCGTTCTCCTCGTCGTAGCCGAGCGCGCGCAGGAGCGTGAAGATGCCCATGCGGCGCTTGCGGGCGACGCGGGTGCCGGCCGTGACGTCCTTGCCGGGGCGGTGCTCGACGTCGAACTCGAGCCACTCGCCGCGGTACGGGTGGATGGTGCCCTTGACCAGCTGGTGCTTGGTGAGGTTGCGGAGGCGGTAGCGCTCGCCCGGCTCGAAGATCACGCCGGGGCTGCGCACGAGCTGCGAGACGACGACGCGCTCGGTGCCGTTGACGATGAAGGTGCCCTTCTCGGTCATCACCGGGAAGTCACCCATGAACACGGTCTGCTCTTTGATCTCGCCCGTGTTGCGGTTCATGAACCGAGCGCGCACGAACACCGGCGCGCTGTAGGTCATGTCCTTCTCCTTGCACTCCTCCACCGAGAACTTGGGCGGCGGGCGCAGGTCCTCGTCGTCGGGGTCGAACTCGAGCTCGAGCTGCAGCGCCTCGGAGAAGTCCTTGATCGGGCTGATGTCGCGGAAGGTGTTCGCGAGGCCCTCGTTGAGGAACCAGTCGAAGCTCTCCCGCTGGATCGCGATCAGGTCGGGGAGCTCGAGGGGTTCGTCCAGGTTCGCGAACGAGTACCGCTCACGGGAGGTCGAGCGAGTGGCCACGGATCACCTCGGCTTCTGTGGGAACGGCACACGGCGCTGCCACGCACCGTGCACGATCGGCTGCTGGGCGCGGCGAAGCAGACCTCGACTTCGGAGGAGCTGACAGGCGACGCACGGCAACCGGCGATCCTATCCAGGGGGACGACCCGAATCAACCGGTGCCGCCGACGGGCGGCCCGGGATCCGGTTGCGGACACGGTAAAGAACCGGCCTGCCGATGTCAAGGATCGACACGGGGTCGCGGGCGTCCCGGAGTCCGGCGGTCGATGAGAGCCCTCTCGTGATCGTCTCATCGAGGCCACATCGTCGCCTCGCACGATGTGGCGGTGGTCGACGACGCGCTGCTCCCCGCCGCCGCCCACCTGACGGGCCCGTGGGCAGCCGACGTCGTCGCCGCAGCCGTCGGGGCGGTCGGCGGCGAGGTCAGGTCGGCGCGCGCGTCGCACGTGCAGTACCGACCCGGCGCCGAGGTGATCGTGCGCTTCGAGGCGTCGGTCGCCTGGCACGGCCGGGCACCGGTGGTCGAGACCCTGCTCGCGAGCTCGACGACGTCGGGGGTCATGGCGGGGACGGTCCCGGTGACCGCCTCCACGCCGGGCGGCGACCTGGCGGTCGGCGTCTGGCGGTGGCCGGTCGATCCCCGACTGCCGGGACTGGCCGACGCCGTCACGCCCACCGCCGCCGCCGCGCTGCTCGGCGACCGGCAGGTGCCGCGGCTCCGAGTGGTCGCGTACCGCCCTGCCGAGCGAGCCGTCGTGCAGGCCACCTCGGCGGACGGACGAGTCGCCTACGTGAAGGTCGTCGAGCCGGCCCTGCTCGCCGCGACGCTCCACCGCCACGACCGGCTGCTCGCCGCAGGGGTCCCGGTACCAGCGATCCGGTCGCACGATCCCGCACGCGGGATCTTCGTGATGGACGAGCTCCCCGGGGACACGCTGCGCGATCGGCTGAAGCGCGGCACCGGTCCGTGGCCGTCGGCGCGCGAGCTCATGGAGCTGGCCGGGCGGCTCCAGGCCAGCGGGCTCACCGATGTCGGCCCGGCCCGCGACCGGCTCGGCGAGGCCGTCGACCACGCCCGGCTGCTCGCAGCGGTGCTGCCGTCGACGACCGACCTGCTCGATGGGCTCCTGGAGGGCATCGCCCCGACGCTGGCCCGGTCCGCGCTGCGCCGCGACGCGACGATCCACGGCGACCTGCACGAGGGGCAGCTCGTCGTGGCCGGGCACCGGATCACCGGGCTGCTCGACGTCGACGAGGTCGGGGTCGGCGACCCGCTCGCCGACCAGGCCACCGTCCTCGCCCACCTGCGGTTCCGGGCCGCGACCGCCCGAACGGGTCGTGCGGCGCTCACGGCCTACGCCGACCAGCTGCGGTCGGGGTTCGGCAGCCCGGACCTCGACACGGCGACCGCGGCGGCGCTGATCGGCCTCGCGACCGGCCCGTTCCGGGTGCAGCAGCCCGGGTGGGAGCGAGCCGTCATCGACGTGCTCGACCTCGCAGCGGCGCTGCTCGCCCGATGAGACGCCACCCGATGAGACCCCACCCGATGAGACGCCACCCGATGAGAGAGGTCTCAGCGTCGCGTCACGCTGCTCCCATCCCCGGGTGCGAGAACGGTCACCATCCCACCCACACCGACCGGAGCGATCCGAGGAGGATCCCATGAACCGTCTCACCTGGAAAGTCGCCGCAGCGAGCGGCGCCGTCGTCGGCGTCGGCCTCGGCGGGTTCGCACTCGCCAACGGCGACGACCCGACCACGGTGCCGCTCGACGTGCGCCTGCAGCGCATCGAGCAGCAGCTGGCATCAGCCGGACGACCGACCGCCACGAGCTCGCCGGCGATCGAGGCCCTGCGGGCCGAGGTCCAGCGCCTGGCGGATTCGCTCGGCACCGACATCACCGCGTCGCCGGTGGCCCCGGCCGCCGCCCCGGTGGCACCCGTGCCGGTCGCGCCCGTCCCCGAGCAGGTGCCGGCGCCGCCCGCGGCGCCGACACCTGCGGCATCCCCGGCTGCACCGGTCGCACCGGTCGAGGCGCCGGCGCCCGTCCCGCCGCCGCCGGCGCCCGCCGCTGCCGACAGCCCCGCCGACACCGCGAGCCCGGCCAGCCCCGCCAGCCCGGCCAGCCCCGCCAGCCCCGCCAGCCCGGCCAGCCCCGGGAGCGTCGGGAGCCCGGCGAGCTCCTGAGACCGACGGTCGACCGGTCCCGCCGCCGGTCCCGACGCGCGAAGCGGCCCCCGGCAGTGCCGGGGGCCGCTCGTGCGTCCGGGGTCGGGACGTGCCCGACGGTCGGATCAGGCCAGGTCGACGGAGGCGCCGGCCTCCTCGAGCTTGGCCTTGGCCGCCTCGGCGGCGTCCTTGTTGACCTTCTCGAGGACCGGCTTGGGGGCGCCGTCCACCAGGTCCTTGGCCTCCTTGAGGCCCAGGCTGGTGAGCTCGCGCACGACCTTGATGACCTGGATCTTCTGCGCGCCGGCGCCGGTGAGGATGACGTCGAACTCGTCCTTCTCCTCCTCGGCGGGGGCGGCAGCGCCACCGGCGGCGCCGGCGACGGCAGCGACGGCGACCGGGGCGGCCGCGGTCACGCCGAACTTCTCCTCGAACGCGTCGAGCAGCTCCTTGAGCTCGATCACGGTCATGTTGCTGATGGCGTCGAGGACCTCGTCCTTGGTGGCCATGGTGGTACTCCTTCGTTCTGAGACTGGGTGGTTCGTGTGATGGTGGGAACGGTCAGGCGGCCTCGCGCTCGTCGATGAGCGCCTTGAGGCCGTAGGCGAAGTTGCGCGGCAGCGCCTGGAGCAGACCGGCGGTCTTCACCAGCGGCGCCTGGAGCGCCCCGGCGAACATCGCCAGCAGCTCGTCGCGCGACGGCAGCTCGGCCAGCGCGGTCAGATCGCTCGCCGACAGCACGCTGCCGCCGAGCACGCCGCCCTTGGGCACGAGCAGCGGGTTCGTGCGTGCGACGTCGCGCAGCGCCTTGGCAGCGCCGGCGATGTCGCCGGTGACGAACGTGAGCGCCGTGGGGCCGACGAGCAGCTCCTCGAGGCCGTCGACGCCGGCCTGGCGAGCTGCGAAGCGCGCCAGCGTGTTCTTGTACACCGAGAGCTCGGCGTCGTGGGGGCGCAGCGCCGTGCGGAGCACGGCCATCTGGCCGACCGTCATGCCGCGGTACTCGGCGACGAACACGGCACTGGCCGACGACAGCTTGGCGCTGATCTCGTCGACGGTGGCGACCTTCTCGGGTCGCGGGGCAGTGGTCGTGGTGGTCATGGGTGGGTGCACACCTCCTCTCGTCTCGACTCGGTGCTCGCAGTCCGAACGGACGTGGCGAACACCGAGGAGCGGCCCGCGGAAGCGGACGTCTCCGGGTGTGCACCTCGGCTGGCGGGCGGACCCATTCTCCGGACGGAGCCGGACCAGCTGTCTTCGGCGAGCAGTTGGGTTGTGGACGGCGAGGCTACCGGCGCGCAGCGCCGGTTCCGCCCCGCCCGCCTCAGACCTCGACCTTGAGGCGGTTCGTGTCGACCCGGACACCGGGGCCCATCGTCGACGACATCGTGATCTTCTTGAAGTAGCGGCCCTTGGCGGCGGCCGGCTTCGCCCGCTGCAGCTCGTCGAGCACCGCGCGCACGTTGGCCTCGATCGCAGCGGGCTCGAAGCTCACCTTGCCGACCGGGACGTGGACGTTGCCGTAGCGGTCGGTGCGGTACTCGACCTTGCCGCCCTTGAACTCGCTCACCGCACGACCGACGTCGTTGGTGACCGTGCCCGTCTTCGGGTTCGGCATGAGGCCGCGCGGGCCGAGCACCCGACCGAGGCGACCGACGAGCGGCATCAGGTCGGGGGTGGCGATCGCGAGGTCGAACTCGATCTTGCCGCTCTCGATCGTGGCAGCCAGGTCGTCGGCGCCGACGATGTCCGCGCCGGCGGCCCGCGCCTCCTCGGCGGCCTCGCCGGCGGCGAACACGGCCACGCGCACGTCCTTGCCGGTGCCCGAGGGCAGCGCCACGGTGCCGCGGACCATCTGGTCGGCCTTGCGGGGGTCGACGCCGAGGCGGACGGCGACCTCGACGGTCTCGTCGAACTTCGCGTTCGCGGCGGCCTTGACGATCGCGACCGCCTCGGTCGGGGTGTAGAGCTGGTCGCGGTCGTAGGTCTTCAGGGCGTCGGCGAGCTTCTTGCCGGACATGGTGTGTCTCCCTCAGGTGGGTCGAGCGGCCCGGGCGAGGTCGTCCCGGTGCACGCGGTGGGGTTGGATCGAGCGGTGGTCTCGAAGGGATCGTGCGGTGTGCGTCAGACGACGCTGATGCCCATCGACCGGGCGGTGCCACGGACCTGCTGCTTGGCGGCCTCGAGGTCGTTGGCGTTGAGGTCGGGCATCTTGATCTTGGCGATCTCCTCGACGTCGGCCTCGGTGACGGTGGCCA
>JALOLG010000411.1 GCA_025456105.1 Ilumatobacteraceae bacterium
CTGCGTGGTCGGACTCGCGCTCTTCGGAGTCGGCATCGCCCTCATCGTCCGGGGCGACCTGGGCCTCGCTCCGTGGGACGTGCTCCACCAGGGCCTCGCCGAGCGGCTCGACGTCGGGATCGGCTCCGTGATCATCGTCACGGGTGGCCTCTTGCTGCTGCTGTGGATCCCGCTGCGCGAGCGCCCCGGGATCGGCACCGTGCTCAACGCACTCGAGATCGGCCTGGTGGTCGGGCTCGTGCTCCCGCTGCTCCCCGAACCCGAGGCGCTCGGGCTCCGTGCGGCTGCCACGGCGACTGGCATCGTCGTGATCGCGGTCGGCTCGGGCCTCTACATCGGCGCTGGGCTCGGGCCCGGACCGCGTGACGGCATCATGACCGGGCTCGCCCGGCGCGGGCTGTCCGTGCGGGCGGCCCGGACGCTGATCGAGGTGACGGTGGTGGCGGCCGGCCTGGCCCTCGGCGGCTCGGCCGGCGTGGGCACGATCGCGTTCGCGCTGGCGATCGGCCCGCTGGTGCACGTGCTCCTGCCGCGCCTCACGATGGCGCGCCAGGAGCCGGCGCTCAGTAGCGGTAGTGCTCGGGCTTGAACGGCCCCGACGGCTCCACGCCCAGGTACTCGGCCTGCTCGTCGGTGAGCTTGGTCAGCTTCACACCGAGCGCGTCGAGGTGCAGCGACGCGACCTTCTCGTCGAGGTGCTTGGGCAGCACGTACACGCCGAGCGGGTAGTCGGCCGCCTTGGTGAACAGCTCGATCTGGGCCAGCACCTGGTTCGAGAACGAGCAGCTCATCACGAAGCTCGGGTGGCCGGTGGCGCACCCGAGGTTCACGAGGCGGCCCTCGGCGAGCACGATCACGGCGTGGCCGTCGTCGAAGGTCCACAGATCGGTGCCGGGCTTGAGCTCGTCGCGGACCGCGCCGCTGCGCGCGAGCCCGGCCATGTCGATCTCGTTGTCGAAGTGGCCGATGTTGCACACGATCGCGTTGTGCTTCATCTGGCGCATGTGGTCGACCGTGACGATGTCGGCGTTGCCGGTGGCCGTCACGAAGATGTCGGCGGTCGCCACGACGTCGTCGAGCGGGAGCACCTGGAGGCCCTCCATCGCCGCCTGGAGCGCGTTGATCGGATCGATCTCGGTGACGATGACGCGAGCGCCCTGGCCCCGCAGCGACTGCACACACCCCTTGCCCACGTCGCCGTAGCCGCACACCACGGCCGTCTTGCCCCCGAGCATCACGTCGGTCGCGCGGCTGATCGCGTCGACCAGCGAGTGGCGGCAGCCGTACAGGTTGTCGAACTTCGACTTGGTGACCGAGTCGTTGACGTTGATCGCGGGGAACAGCAGCTCGCCCTGCTCGAACATCTTGTAGAGCCGCTTGACGCCCGTCGTGGTCTCCTCGGTGACGCCGCGGATCGCGGCCGCCATCCGGGTCCACTTCTGCGGGTCGCTCTTGAGCGAGCGCTGCAGCAGGCCGAGCACGATGGCGAGCTCGGGGTTCGAGGCCTCCGTCGGATCAGGGACCTCACCGGCCTTCTCGTACTCGACGCCCTTGTGGAGGAGCAGGGTGGCGTCGCCACCGTCGTCGAGGATCATGTTCGGTCCGTCGTACACCGTGCCATCGGACGTCGTGCCGTCGCGCTCGGGCCAGGTCATCATCTGCTCGGTGCACCACCAGTACTCCTCGAGCGTCTCGCCCTTCCAGGCGAACACCGGGACGCCCTGGGGATCCTCGGGCGTGCCCTCGGGCCCCACCACCACGGCGGCCGCGGCGTGGTCCTGGGTGCTGAAGATGTTGCAGCTGGCCCAGCGCACCTCGGCCCCGAGCTCGACGAGCGTCTCGATGAGCACCGCGGTCTGGATGGTCATGTGCAGCGACCCGGAGATGCGGGCGCCGGCCAACGGCTTGAGCGGACCGTACTCCTTGCGGATGGCCATGAGGCCGGGCATCTCGTGCTCGGCGAGGTGCATCTCCTTGCGACCGAACGTGGCGAGCGACAGGTCGGCGACGCGGAAGTCGCGGCGCGCGGCGAGCGATGAGGTCATGGTGGGGCTCCCGTGAGCGAGAAGGGATCGAACGGGATCGACGAGCCGGGGCCTGCTGGCGCCGATCGGGGCAGCCCGTGATCAGCCGGAGAGCATACCGGCCGAGGGTGGTCAGTCGGAGAGGACCACCGCGGTGGCGTCGAAGAGGTAGTGGACGAACCCGTTGTAGTTGTAGATCCGCACCACGTTGGGGTCGCCCTTCGCGGTGTCGTTGCCGTACTTCAGCAGTGCGAGGTTGGGCACGCTGGCGTTCTCGACCAGGTTGAGGTTCGACACCGTCGGCAGGTCCACCCCGAACGGGTAGGCCGTCATGAACGTGTCGATGGTGGTGCTCCACCCGGGCTGGCGGGTGAGCCCCGTGGCGGTCAGGTTGCCGATCACCGCGGCCTGCGCCCCGACGGGCACACCGGCGATGTCGACGTCGGCCACGAAGTCGGAGAAGCTCCAGTCCTCCGCTCGACCCGGCCCGAGCGAGCTCGCGCCGAACTGGGCCTGGCGGGTGTCGAGCACGCGGAACGGCGCGGTGAGCGGCACCACCCGCCCTGCGCGCGTGTCGACCGGCCGGTTCGCGGCGAGGTAGGCCACGACGTCGACGATGAGCTC
>JALOLG010000045.1 GCA_025456105.1 Ilumatobacteraceae bacterium
ACGACGACGGGGAAGCCGAGCGCCTCGGCCGCGGCGACGGCCGCCGGGGCATCCAGCACCTCGCGCTGGTCGGCGACGGCCACGCCGGCGGCACGGACCAGCGCGCTCGACGCGGCTTCGGACAGGGTGCGGGGGGCCGACATCGCCCGGGAACGGTACTCAGGACGCGACGAAATAGGTGAGCACCGCACGCGCGACGACCCGACCGGCGACGGCATCGACCGCCTCGCTCTCGCAGAACACGAGGTTGCGCCCGCGCTTGGTGACCCACCCCTCCGCGACGGCATCGGCGTCGGTGAGCGCACCCAGGTACTGCACGTGGAGATCGACCGTCGAGTACCGGGCGCGCGGCGGCAGCGCGGCACCGACGGCCGGCACGAGCACCGCATCGAGCAGCGACGCGATGGCGCCGCCGTGCACGACGCCCCCCGCCTGCAGCAGCTCGGGCCGGAACGGCAGGCGCATCCGGCAGTAGTCGACGCGGACCTCCTCGACGACGAGGCCGAGCAGGTTCGGGTAGAGCACCTGCTCCTGACGGCCGAACCGCGCCCATCGGCGCGCGGTCGCCTCGTCGAGGGCGGCGAAGC
This sequence comes from Ilumatobacteraceae bacterium, assembly GCA_025456105.1. Taxonomy (GTDB): domain Bacteria; phylum Actinomycetota; class Acidimicrobiia; order Acidimicrobiales; family Ilumatobacteraceae. The sequence goes on from JALOLG010000045.1 coordinate 588, forward strand.
GGTCGGCGCGGCTCATCGGTCGGGGGCGAGCGCGGATCGGAAGAACGCCACGATGTGGTCGCGGCGCTCGGACAGCGCGGCGCTCCCGAGCGGGTCCGCGTCGAGCAGGCCCTCCACGAACGGGGCGTCGGAGAAGTAGGTGAGCAGCGCGCCGTAGCCGGTGAGCAGCAGCTGTCGCGGTTCGTGCCGGCGGAACGTGCCAGCCGCCATCTCGCGCTCGAAGAACGCGACCGCGCGGTCGAACATCGGCCGGAGCACGGCGGCCAGGTCGATCCCGAGGTGCGCTCCCCCGTCGATCGCCTCACGCCGCATCAGCCGCACGAACGCCTCGTTGTCCGCGAAGAAGCCGAAGCCGGCGTCGAGGACCGATTCGACCTTCGTCCACCCCGTCTCGTCGGACTCCACCGCCGTCGCGAGCCGGGCGAACCAATCCGACAGCGCTCGCTCGAACACCTCGCCGTAGAGCGCCTCCTTCGAGGGGAAGTGGTGCAGCAGGCTGGGCCGGCGGATGCCGACGCCAGCCGCGATGTCGTTGAGCGAGGTGCCCTCGTACCCGGACGCGGCGAAGCAGGCCAGCGCCTCGTCGAGGATCTGATCGCGGGTCGAGCGTGCGTCGCCGGCGCCGTCGTTCATGCGGCGCGCACGCTACTGGTCGCGTCGGCTCAGCCGAGCGCCGCTTCCACGGCCGACCAGCTGATGAGGTGGTCGAGGAAGGTGTCGACGTAGTCGGGCCGGCGGTTGCGGTAGTCGATGTAGTACGCGTGCTCCCACACGTCGCACGTGATCACGGCCGTCTTGCCGTGCTTCATCGGCAGGTCGGCGTTCGCCGTGGCCATCACGGCGAGCTTGCCGCCGTCGAGCACGAGCCAGGCCCAACCGGAGCCGAACTGACCGGTGGCAGCCTTCTTGAACTCGTCGCGGAACGACTCGTACGAGCCGAACGACTCGGCGATCGCGTCGGCCGCGGCGCCGGTGGGTGCACCGCCACCGCCGGGCGCCATCGAGCTCCAGTAGAAGGTGTGGTTCCAGATCTGCGCGGCGTTGTTGAACATGCCGCCCTCGGACTTCATGATGATGTCCTCGAGGCTGGCGGACTCGTCGGCGGTGCCCTCGATCAGCTTGTTGAGGTTGTCGACGTACGCCTTGTGGTGCTTGCCGTAGTGGTACTCGAACGTCTCGGCCGACAAGTAGGGGGCGAGGGCGTCGGTGGCGTAGGGCAGCTCGGGCAGCGAGAAGGCCATGGGATCCTCCAAGGGGTGGTCGTGGACGAGTCGATTCATAGCCGCTCGCCGGTGGTCTCGCCACCTCGGGCGCGACGCCGGCCGATCGCCTTGGCCGCTTCCAGCACCACGAGCAGCGACAGACCCAGGGCGAAGCTGATCGCGACGTCGATGCCGTCGGGCTGCTCGAGGTCGAGGAAGTCGCGCAGCGGTGTGTAGAGCGCAGCCAGCTGCAGCGCGACGACGATGGCGACGATCGCCAGCATCAGCCGGTTGGTGGTGAAGCCGATCGTGCGCAGCGACTCGGTTCGCGATCGGGTGCCGAGCGCCTGGAAGACCTGCAGGAACGCGATCGTCGTGAACATCATCGCCTGCCATGCAGGATCGTCGAGGGCGTAGTACGCGAAGCCGGTGCCGAGCGACACGATCCCCACGTAGAGACCGATCAGCGCGGTCTGTCGGCCGAGGCCGCCGGCCCACAGGCTGGCACCCGGCGCGTGGGGTGGACGTCGCATCACGCCCCGCTCGGCCGGCTCGACGCCCATCGAGAGGCCGAGCAGGCCGTCGGTCATCAGGTTGAGCCAGAGCAGCTGCAGCGGCAGGAGCGCCACCGCGGTGTCCACGTCGCCGCCGCTCAGGAGGAACGGGATCGGCCACCCGAGCATCACGATGATCTTGCCGAGGTTGCCCGCGATCGCGAACGACACGAAGCGCCGCAGGTTGTCGTAGATCACCCGCCCCTCCTCGACCGCGGCGACGATCGTGGCGAAGTTGTCGTCGCGGAGCACCATGTCCGACGACTCCTTCGAGACGTCGGTGCCGGTGATGCCCATCGCCACGCCGATGTCGGAGCGCTTCAGCGCCGGTGCGTCGTTCACGCCGTCGCCGGTCATGGCCACGATCTGGCCCTCGGACTGCAGCGACTCGACGATGCGGAGCTTGTGCTCGGGTGACACACGAGCGAACACCGAGACCTCGCGGGCCGCCTCGGCGAACTCGGGGCCGTCGAGCCGATCGAGCTCCGCCCCGGTGAGGACGCGGTCGTCGACGGCGATGCCGAGCTCCTTCGCGATGGCCCTCGCCGTCAGCGGGTGGTCGCCGGTGATCATCACCGGACGGATGCCCGCCGTCCGGCACACGGTCACCGCGTCGCGGGCCTCGCTGCGCGGCGGGTCGATGATGCCCACGAGTCCGACGAGCACGAGCCCGGTCTCGAGGTCGTCGACGGCCTCGGGCACGGTGCGGTACGCGACGCCCAGGACGCGCATGCCGTCGGCGGCGAGGGCGTCGTTGGCGGCGTGCACGCGATCGAGCGCGGCTGCGTCGATCGGGACGGGTCCGCTGGCGGACCACACGGCCGCGGTGTGGGCCAGGAGTCCGTCGACCGCGCCCTTCACGAACGCGATGGGCACGTCCTGGGGCAGCGCGTGGAGCCAGGGCACCCGACCGTCGAGGGGGGCGTGGAGCGTGCTCATGCGCTTGCGGTCGGAGTCGAACGGCTGCTCGCCGATGCGAGGTGCCGCAGCACGGGCGGCCACGACGTCCAGCCCGCCGTCGTGCGCTGCCTGGACCAAGGCGGTCTCGGTCGGATCGCCGATCATCGCCAGGCGACCGTCGTCGATCCGGGCGTCGGCGTCGTTGCACAGCAGCCCGGCGACCAGCGCGACCCGCAGCGCGTCCGGCCCCGCCGCGACCGAGCGGTGCGCCGACTCGTGCACGTCGCCCGACTCGTCGCGGAGCGCGACCCGGTGATCGGCGACGTCCACCACCGACACGGTCATCCGGTTCTGCGTGAGCGTGCCGGTCTTGTCGGAGCAGATCGTGGTGACCGAGCCCAGGGTCTCGACGGCCGGGAGCTTGCGGATCAGGGCGTTGCGGCGGAGCATGCGCTGGGCACCGATCGCGAGCGTGAACGTGACGACGGCCGGGAGGCCTTCGGGGATGACGGCGACGGCGACCGAGATGGCGGTGAGCACCAGATCGGAGGCCGATTCGCCCGCCATCGCTCCCATCACGACGACGAGCAGGGCGACCACCAGGCCGACGAGCGCGAGCTGCTTGCCCACCTGGTCGAGGCGGTGCTGGAGCGGTGTCCGCTCCGCGGCCACGGTCTGGATCATCGAAGCGATCCGGCCCAGCTCGGTGCCCATGCCGGTCTCCACCACGAGACCGACACCGCGGCCGTATGTGACCTGCGTGCCGGAGTACGCGAGGCAGGTGCGATCGCCGAGTGCCAGGTCGTCGCGATCGAGGGCTGCGGTCTGCTTGTCGATCGGCTCGGACTCGCCGGTGAGCATGGCCTCTTGCACCCGGAGGTTGGCCACCTCCACGAGGCGCAGGTCGGCGGGCACGACCGTCCCGGCCTCGAGCGCCACCACATCCCCGGGCACCAGCTCGGCGGCGGGCACCTCGACGAGCTGACCGTCGCGGGTGACCCGGACGATGGGGACGGCCATCTTGCGGAGCGCGGCGATCGCCCGCTCGGCGCGGTACTCCTGCACGAACCCGAGGAGCGCGAAGAGCACGACGATCGCGAGGATCGCTCCGGCCTCGAGGAGCTTGCCGAGCGCCAGCGAGAGCGCCGCCGCGCCGATCAGGATCACCACCATCACCGCCGTGAGCTGCTCCCACAGGATCTTCAGCGGGGGCTTCGAACCGTGGTCGACGAGCTCGTTGCGCCCGTGCGCAGCGAGGCGCGCTGCCGCCTCGGTGGCCGTGAGACCGCCGGGTCCGCTGCCGAGCTGCCGCAGGGCCTCGTCGGTCGAGAGCCGGTGCCAGGGGGTGGCGAGGCGGGCGGGCGTGTGGGTGGCGGTCATCGGGTCCTCTCGGCGAATGCGGTCGCATCGCCGAAGGTCTCCCCGCCGGAGCGGCTGGCCCCGCCGGACCCCGGAGGGACGTGATGACGACGGGCCTCGAGGGGTACTCCCCTTCGGTCGGCTGACGATCCTACCGTCACGTGTGCGGCGACGTTGCGGGACCGGGCCTGCCCGCACCACCATCAGGGCATGCACATCGTGTCGGCCCTCTTCGTGGAGAACTTCGAGATGCGCCAGGGCGCGGATGGCGCCACCCGGCTGGACCTGACCGGCGCGATGTTCTCGATGGCCGCGCCGTCGCCGGCCCCGGTGACGGTGGCGCCGCACCTCGTGGCACTGATCTACTGCCCGCCGGGTGAGACCGGCCAGGGCGTGTTCGAGGTGGTCTTCCGCCGTGGGCTCGATCCTGACGAGCCCGGTGACCCGGTGGCCCGCAACGTCAGCCCGTTCTCGGTGGAACCGGGTCGCTTCACCTACCGCCTGGTCCGCGGCGAGCTCGAGTTCCCCGAGTACGGCCAGGTGTTCGCGCACTGCCGCGTCGATCGCGGGCCGTGGCACGTCGTGCCGTTCACGCTCCTCCCGCCCGTCGCCTGACCCACCGGTACCATGCCCACGATGCCGTCCGCCGAGCCCTTCTCACACGACACCGCTGCGATCGCCCTCATCCGTGGGCTCGCCATGGACGCGCCGCTCGCGGCGAAGTCGGGCCACCAGGGCACGGCCATGGCGCTCGCGCCGCTGGCGCACGTCCTGTACAGCCGGGTGATGCGACACGACCCGGCCGATCCGGCGTGGCCCGACCGCGACCGCTTCGTGCTGTCCAACGGGCACGCCTCGATCCTCCAGTACGCCCTGCTCCACCTGTGCGGCTACGGCCTCGAGCTCGACGACCTGCGCGCGTTCCGCCAGTGGGGCTCGGCGACACCCGGTCATCCCGAGGCGGGCCACACCGCGGGTGTCGAGGTCACGACGGGGCCGCTCGGGCAGGGGTTCGCGAACGCCGTCGGGATGGCCATCGCCGAGCGGGTCCTCGCCGACCGGTTCGGTGCCGACGCCGTCGACCACCACACGTGGGTCATCGCCGGCGACGGCTGCCTCATGGAGGGCGTGAGCCACGAGGCGGCGTCGCTCGCCGGCCACCTCCGGCTCGGCAAGCTCGTGTGCGTCTTCGACGACAACCGCATCACGATCGACGGCAGCACCTCGCTGTCGACGAGCGACGACGTCGCCGCCCGGTTCCGCGCCTACGGCTGGGACGTGCGCGAGCTCGGCGAGGTGGCCGACGACCTCGATGTGCTCGAAGCAGCGCTGCTCGACGCTCGCGCCGACGCGAGCCGTCCGCACCTGCTGGTGCTCCGGAGCCACATCGGCCACCCGTCACCCGACCACACCGACGACCACGAGGCCCACGGGCTCGCCTTCGATGCCGACGACGTGCGGCGCACCAAGGAGGTCATGGGGATCCCCGACGAGCCGTTCTGGGCGCCCGCCGACGTCGTGTCGGCCTACCGGACCCACGTCGGGTCGCGCGGTGCCCGGGCGCGAGGGGCGTGGGCCGAGCGCGCGGCTGCGGTCACCGCCTCGCCCGAGTGGCAGGCGGCGTGGGGCTCGGGTGCGCTCGACGGCTGGGACCGGTCGCTCCCGGTCTACGAGCCCGGGACCTCGCTCGCCACCCGCCAGGCGATCCAGCAGGTCCTCGACGCTGCCGCGCCCCACCTGCCGGGTCTGGTGAGCGGAGCGGCCGATCTCACCGGCAACACGGGCACCAAGCTCACCGGCGCCGAGGCGCAGTCCGCCACCACGCCCGGTGGCCGCCAGGTGTTCTACGGCGTCCGCGAGCACGCCATGGGATCGGCCATGGTGGGCATGGCGCTGCACGGCGGGATCCTGCCGGTGGGAGGGACGTTCTTCGTCTTCCTCGACTACATGCGCCCGCCCGTGCGCCTGGCCGCGCTCTCGGGCGCCAAGGTGTGCTTCGTCTTCAGCCACGACTCCGTCGGTGTCGGCGAGGACGGACCCACCCACCAGCCCGTCGAGCACCTCGCCACGCTGCGAGCAGTGCCGGGTCTCCAGGTGATCCGGCCGGCCGACGCGAACGAGACCCGTGCCGCGCTCCAGGCGGTCGTCGAGCACGACGGCCCCTCGGTGCTCGTGCTCAGCCGCCAGGCCGTGCGAGTCGTCACCGACGGCTCCGCGGTCGCCACGGGAGCGGGCGTCGTCGGCACCGTCGCCGGCGCCCCCGACGTCGTGCTGGTCGCCACCGGCAGCGAGGTGGCGCTCTGCGTCGATGCTGCGGCGAGGCTCGCCGAGCTGGGTGTCGCCGCTCGCGTCGTGAGCATGCCCAGCTGGGATCGCTTCGCGCGCCACGACCGTGCGCTCCGCGACGACGTGCTCCCACCCGGCGTGCCGGTGCTGTCGGTGGAAGCGGGCACCACGTTCGGCTGGGAGCGCTGGGCCGACGACGCCATCGGCATCGACCGCTTCGGTGCGAGCGCGCCGGGTGCCGAGGTCCTGTCGCGCCTCGGCATCGAACTCGACCACGTCGTGGCCCGTGCCACGGCCCTCGCCGCCGGGAGGTCCACATGACCCGTCTCCACCAGCTCGCCGACGTCCACGGGCAGAGCCCGTGGCTCGACAACCTCGCGCGGGCCTACCTCACGTCCGGCGAGCTCGAGCGCTTCCGCGACCGCGGCGTGCGCGGTCTCACCTCGAACCCGACGATCTTCCAGAAGGCGATCCAGGGCTCGGCCGACTACGACGAGCAGTTCCGCGGCCTGGTCGGCGACGGCGGCTCGATCGTCGACGGGTACTGGGAGATGGTCACCGCCGACATCCACGGCGCCTGTGACGTGTTCGCACCGGTCCACGACGCGACGGGTGGCCTCGACGGCTACGTGAGCGTCGAGGTCGACCCGGGCCTCGCCCACGACGGCCCCGGCACCGCGCGGGCGGCCCGCGAGCTGCACGAGCGGCTCGCCCGCCCCAACCTCATGGTGAAGATCCCAGCCACGGCGGAGGGGCTGCCGGCGATCCGCCAGATGATCGCCGAGGGTCGCAGCATCAACGTCACGCTGATCTTCTCGCTCGACCGCTACCAGCAGGTGATGGAGGCGTACCTCGAGGGCCTCGAGGCGCTCGCCGCCGACCCGGCCGCCGATCTGTCGGGCGTGGCGAGCGTGGCGAGCTTCTTCGTGAGCCGGGTCGACACCGAGGTCGACCGTCGTCTCGAGGCCCTCGGCACCGAGGCGGCCCTCGGGCTGCGAGGGCAGGCCGCGCTCGCCCAGGCTCGGCTCGCCTACCGGCGCTTCGGCGAGGTGTTCAGCGGAGCCCGCTGGGAGGCGCTCGTCGCTCGCGGCGCACGCGTCCAGCGGCCGCTGTGGGCGAGCACGGGCACCAAGAACCCTGCCTACTCCGACGTGCTCTACGTCGACGGGCTCATCGGTCCGCACACCGTCAACACCTTGCCCGAGGCCACGCTGGAGGCGTTCGCCGAGCACGGCACGCTCGCTCGCACCGTCGACGCCGACCCGGCGACCACCGACGCCACCTGGGCGCGGCTCGACGAGGTGGGCATCGACATGGACGACG
>JALOLG010000412.1 GCA_025456105.1 Ilumatobacteraceae bacterium
CGGGCTGGTGCTCGTGCGCGGCAAGCCCACCAAGCGCACGCTCACACCTGGCGTCCACATCGTGCGACCGCTCGGTCGCGAGATGATCGTCGTGTACCCGTCGAACGAGATGTCGTTCCGGGCGACCTCGGCCCCCACCGCGCCCGACACCGAGCTCGACCTCGCCGACGGACCCGTGCAGGTCGTGCTCGGCGACCGCACCGTCGGCACCGTCGGCTTCACCCTGCGGTTCCGGCTCGACCCCGACCGCCTCGGCGACGTCCACACCAACGTCGGCGCCGCCGGCATCAAGCCCCTCGTGCGCGACGTGAGCGCCCGCGCGGTCGGCGAGGCGCTGCGCGAGGACGGCATCACCGCCGCCGATCTGTTCGGTGCGCGGCGCTCGGCGCTCGAGGCGCGCATCGAGGCGCACCTGCGCGAGGTGCTCGACGAGCAGGGCCTCGTGGTCACCATGTTCTCGATACGCGAGATCGACCTCGGCCGGCTCGGCGACGTCATCCAGGAGACGGTCGCCGCCACCGCCGAGCTGGAGCGCGAAGCCGCACTCACCCAGGTGCGGGAGGCACGCGCCCGAAACGAGGCGGCGCTCGACGAGCTCGTGCGCGACGCATCCCCGGCGCTGCTCCGCTACCTGCAGATCGACGCGGCGCGGCGGTTCACCGACAAGTGGGACGGCCGCACGACGACGCTCCCCGATCGCCTCGCCGATCCCGGCCGCCCGGTCACCCCGGCCACCGTGCAGGCCGTCGCGGACATGGCGGTCACGGAGCCCGACGCCCTCGGCGACGCCGAGGATGAGGGCGCATGAGCGAGCGCACGCTCTCACGCCGAGCGATCGAGCTCGTCGCGGTCGCCCTGCTCGGACTCGCCACGGTGGGCTCGGCGTGGTGCGCGTTCCAGGCCTCGGAGTGGAACGACCAGCAGACGCTCGCCATCCGCGACTCCAACCAGGCGACCATCAAGCAGTCGGCGGCGTACAGCCTCGGGGCCCAGAAGGTCTCCTACGACGCCACGGTGATCGCGAGCTACGCCGAGGCGCTGTTCGACGACGACCAGCAGCGCATCGACCTCTACCGCGAGCTCCTGATCCGGCCCGACCTCGTGCCGTTCCTCGAGCAGTGGCAGGCGCAGGCGCAAGCGGGCGACCAGCCGCCGAACCTGTTCGAGAACGAGGAGTACCTCACCGCCCAGTTCGCCGAGGTCGAGCAGTACGAAGCCGACATCCTGGCGGCGAACCAGCGCGCGGAGGATGCGGGGAGCAACGGCGACCAGTACGTCCTCACCACCGTGCTGCTCGCGACTGCGCTGTTCTTCGCGGGCGTGACCACGTCGTTCAAGGGCATGCTGCCCCGCATCATCCTCGTGGTCGGCGCGAGCCTCGTGATCGCGTACTCCGCCGCCCGCATCGCCGACCTCCCGGTCGCCTGACGTGTACGGCTCGATCCGCCACCACCGGGTGATCCGTCGGCCGGCGGCCGACGTGTGGGCGCTCGTCGGCGACCCGGCACGCCTGCACGAGTGGTTCCCCGGCATCGAGTCCTGCTCCGTCGACGGCACCACCCGGGTGATCACGCTCGGCTCGGGCATGCAGATGCCCGAGGAGATCGTCACCCTCGACCACGTCCAGCGGCGCTTCCAGTACCGCATCACGGCGCCGCTGTTCCGCACGCACCTGGGCACGATCGACGTCATCGAGCTCGACCCGGGGTCGTGCGTGGTGGTCTACGCCACCGATGCCGACCCCCGCACCATGGCGCTGACGATCGGCGGCGGCACGGCCGGCGCGCTCGACGAGGTCGCCCGACAGATGGAGGCCGGCTGATGGGCCGCAAGATCCTGTTCGTCACCACCGACCAGCAGCGCTACGACGCGATCGGCTGCAACGGCGGCACGATCGCCCGCACCCCGGTGATCGACGCGCTCGCGGCCGACGGCGTCCGCTACGAGCGTGCCGTCCCGCAGTCGGTGGTGTGCATGCCGTCACGCAGCACGATGATCACCGGGCAGCACCCCAGCACGCACGGCGTGTGGATGAACGGCGTGCCCCTGCCCGCCGATGCACCGTCGGTCGCCACCGTGCTGCACGACGCCGGCTACCGCACCGCGCTGATCGGCAAGCCCCACTTCGAGCCCTTCCTCGACCCCTTCGCCCGCTTCGCCGAGAACCGCTTCGCCCGCGACGGCATGACCGGACCGCATCGCGGCTTCGAGCACTTCGAGGCAGCCACCCACGGCGCGGCCGGACCCCTGCACTACGCACGCTGGCTGGCGGCCGAGCACCCCGAGGCGGTCGGCATGTTCTACCCCGTGCTCGACGGCTCCCTGGAGGTGAACGCGCTCGGCGGCGGCGACACCGGCGCGCCCCAGGTGTGGGACAACGCGATCCCGCGGGAGTGGTACCACACCGACTGGGTGGCCGACCGCACGATCGCCTGGCTCGACACCCTCGCCGACGGCGACGACTGGTTCTGCTGGATGAGCTTCCCCGACCCGCACCACCCCTGGGACCCGCCGGCGTCCGAGCTCCACCGCGTCGACTGGCGCGAGGTGCCGCTGCCGGCCGGCTACGTCGAGGACCCGGCCGAGCGCGAGCGGATCCTCGACGGCAAGCCCCGCCACTGGCGGGCCTGGTACGACGGGCGCCT
>JALOLG010000413.1 GCA_025456105.1 Ilumatobacteraceae bacterium
TCGCCGCATGACAGGGAGGCATGGTCGCGATCGTGCCTGATCAGGCAGATCCACAGGGCTCGCCCGAGGCAGTCCGCTCGCCCAGGCGAGTGCGGGGCCACGGCGCCAGCCGGCGAGTTCGCTTCGAGCGCGACAGCCTTGCCCGCGTCCTCCGGCTCGTTCGCACGCACGAAGGCATCACCCGGCAGGAGATCGAGAGCGGGTCCGGCTTTGGGCGGGCCGTCGTGGCCGATCGCATCGCAACGCTCGTCGAGCGTGGCCTCGTCGAGGACAGCCAGGTTGGCGTGTCGACCGGGGGCCGGGCCCCGCGGTGCGTCAGGCTCCGGTACGACGCCGGGCACCTCCTCGTGGCGTCGCTCGGCACGACGACGCTCGGCGTGGGCCTCTCGGACCTGTCGGGCAGACTGCTCGTCGAGCATCACGAGCAGGCCGATGCAGCCGTCGGCGCCGAGCGGACGATCGATCGCCTCTCGGCGCTCTTCGACTGGATGCTCGAGGAGCATCCGGAGGCGCGACCGATCTGGGGCATCGGCATCGCCGTGCCTGGTCCCGTCGAGCTCCCGGGGGGCCGACTCAGCGGGCCGCCCACCCTGCACCGGATGCCGGGCTGGCACGAGTTCCCGATCGCCCGGATCCTCGGCGAGCAGTTCGGCGCCAGCGTGTGGCTCGACAACGAGGTTCACCTGATGACGATCGGCGAGCGGTATGCAGGGCGAGCCAGTGGGGCCGATGTGGTCCTGTTCGTGAAGATCGGAACCGGGATCAGCGCCGGTCTTCTCGCCGACGGCCGTGTCCATCGCGGGGCCTACGGCTTCGCCGGCGACATCGGACACGTCGTCGTGGACGGCGACGCGGCGGTCCTGTGCCGCTGCGGCAACACCGGCTGCCTGGAGGCGCTCGCCGGGGGTGCCGCGATCGCTCGCGAGGGTCGCCGCGCGGCGTCCAGCGGCGAGAGCCGGCACCTGGCAGAGCTCGCCGACGCCGGGCAGGTGATCACCGCGACCCAGGTCGGAGCGGCAGCCAACCGGGGTGACCCGTTCAGCATCGAGCTGCTGGCAAACAGCGGCCGGCTGATCGGCGAGACGCTGGCCACGCTCGTCAACGCCTACAACCCGTCGCTCGTCATCGTCGGTGGGGGCGTCGCCCAGGCCGGCGAGATCCTGATCGGCGCGATCCGCGAGGCGGTCTACCGGCGATCACGCTCGCTCGCCACGCGGAACCTGCAGATCGTTCGAGCGGAGATGGGTCGTACCGCCGGGCTCGTCGGTGCGGCTCGAGCGGTCACCGACGAGCTGTTCGCCCCCGACTACGTTCGATCCTGGATCGAGCACGGCGTGCCCACGCGCACCAATGAGATCCCGCGAGCGTCCGTGGCTCGCCCGGATCCCGGCCGGGCGGCACCCCGCGCGGGCCGACGGCGCAGTGGTCCGCGCGTCGGAACAGTCGCCACATCAGGCACGAGGTCCGCTCCGTGAACGAGCTGCACAGGGTCCCCATTGCCGCCGTCGAGGGCCTCGGCCCTCACGGTGAGTCGGCCGCGAGCGTCGATCAGCTCCGCGTGTCTGAGGTCGAGGCTGCGCGTGCCCGCGCGGCGCGGTTCACGGTTGCCGTCGTCATCCACACCACGGGCAGCGACTGGTCTCGCCAGCAGCTGGCAGGCATCACCGACACCCTTGGTCGATACGGCGCCGACCTGGTCGAGGTCATCGACTGCGGGTTCCGCGCCAGGAACCAGGTGGATGCACTCGAGCATCTCATCGGTCGCCGGCCCGACGCGATCATCAGTCTCCCAGTCGACAACCTTCGCACGGCGGAGGCCCATCGGAAGGTCACCGACGCAGGCATCAAGCTCGTCCTGATGGACAACGCGCCGATCGGCCTCATCGCGGGCAAGGACTACGTCACCGTCATCTCGGCCGACAACTTCGGCAACGGTCGCGTGGCGGCCGCCATCATCGCGCCGCGCGTCGGCGAGCGCGGCTCGGTCGGGATCGTCGGCTTCGGCGTCGACTTCTTCGTGACGAACGAGCGCGAGATCGGGTTCCGCAAGTGGATGCGCGAGCGGCGCCCCGACGTCACGCTCCGGCTTGCCGAGTTCCTCGACCTGGAGACCGCCGGCGAGGCGGCCATCGAGCTGCTCGGCCGGGAGCCCGCGATGGACGCGCTCTTCGTCGCCTGGGACGAGCCGGCGGTCCGCGTGGTGCGCGCACTGCGTGCGATCGGGCGCGATGTGCCGGTTGTCACCATCGACCTCGGCAATGAGATGGCGCTCGAGATCGCTCGCGGCGGTCCCGTGGTCGGCGTCGGCGCACAGATGCCCTACGACCTCGGAGTCGCGGAGGCGACCGCGACGATCATGGCCCTCGTCGGTGCCGAACCTCCGCCCTGGGTGGCGCTTCCCGCCCTCTCCGTGACTCGGCGCAATGTCGTCGAGGCCTACGAGACCGTCTGGCACCAGGCGGCCCCCGCGGCGCTCCGCCTCGCGGCCGACGCAAGCGAACCCCAGAGGTGATGGCTCCACCGACGGATGTCCGCCAGGCTCCGCGATGAGCGCCCCCACCTCCCGCGCCATCACCATCACGTCGTACGCCAGCTTCACGCTGGTCGGGTGGTCGATGCTGCTCGTGCCGTCGCTCATCCG
>JALOLG010000414.1 GCA_025456105.1 Ilumatobacteraceae bacterium
CGCCGGCACCGAGGCACCAGAGGGCACCGAGGCACCAGAGGGCACCGAGGCACCAGAGGGCACCGAGGCACCCGCCGGCGAGGCCGTCTGCCCGAGCAACATCGTCGTCCAGACCGACTGGTGGCCCGAGCTCGAGCACGGTGGCACGTACCAGCTGATCGGCACCGAGGGCACGGCCGACGCCGGCACGTTCATCTACTCCGGTCCGATCCAGCCGCAGTACGCGGTCGGTGGTGTCGAGACCGTCGAGATCCGCGCCGGCGGCGACGCCGTGAGCTTCACGCCGGTCTCGTCGCTGCTGCAGACCGACGACGACATCATCTTCGGCTACATCAACATGAGCGACGTCATCAAGGACTCGGCCTCGGCACCCACCATCGCCGTCGCCAAGACCCTCGACCGCGATCCGCAGATGATCATGTGGGATCCGGAGCAGAACCCGGTCGAGAGCCCCGAGGACATCGCGGCGTCCGGTGCGCAGGTGCTGCACTTCGACGGCGTGTCGTACATCGACTTCATGATCGCCCAGGGCTACATGACCGCCTACCAGAGCAACCCGAGCTACGGCGGTGCGCCCACGGAGTGGATCGCCCAGGGCGGCAACTTCTTCCAGCAGGGCTTCGCCACGAACGAGGTGTACAAGTACGAGAACGAGATCGAGTGGAAGGACGGCGCGCCGGCGCCGGTCGACTTCTTCACGGTCGGCGACCTCGGCTTCGACAACTACGCCGCGACGATGGCGATCCGCGCCGACCGCCTCGAGGAGCTCAGCCCCTGCCTCGAGGTCCTCGTGCCGGTGCTCCAGCAGGCCTGGATCGACTACTACGACGATCCCAAGCCGATCACCGACAAGCTGATCGAGGTCAACGAGACCTACGACACCTACTGGCAGATCAGCGAGGGTCTCAACGAGGCCGGTCTCGCGCTGCTCGAGGAGCTCGAGCTGGGGGCCAACAGCCCCGATGGCACGTACTGCAGCCTCGACCCCGACCGGGTGCAGGAGCTGTACGACATCCTCCAGCCGATCTACGAGGCCGACGGCATCGAGATCGCCGCTGACGCCACGGCCACCTACGACAACTCGTTCTGCGAGGGTGCGCCCGGCCGCTGAGCCGGACACGCCGATCACCGAGCGATGATGAGGGCCGGCCCGCGAGGGCCGGCCCTCATCGCGTGTACGCGCAGACGTCGAACGGGTTGCCCTCGGGATCGACGAGGTTCGCGATCCAGCCGTACGGCTCCCGACGGGCCGGCCCCATCGCCCGGCCGCCCAGGGCCAGCACCCGTTCGAGCTCGGCTCGGAACCCCTCGACGTCGCACACCAGATCGAGGTGCACCGACCCCGGACGCTGGGTCCCGCGCTGCAGGCCGAGCCGGCGCACGCCGTCGCGCGTCGACAGCACGATCCACCGACCGCCGTCCTCGCGCTCGGTCTCGACCAGGTCGAGCACCGCCGACCAGAACGTCGCGAGCCGGTCGGGGTCCTCGGCGTCGAGCGTCACGAGGTCGAACCCGATCGTCATGCCGAGGCCCGGGAACGTTCGAGGAGCACGTGCAGCAGCACGTTCGCGCCGGCCTCCAGATCGGGGACCGCGGTGTCCTCCGCGAGGTTGTGGCTCAGGCCGCCGATGCTCGGCACGAAGATCATCGACGTGGGACAGACCCGAGCGAGCATCTGGGCGTCGTGGCCAGCCCCGCTCGGCATGCGCCGCGTGGTGTGCCCGAGCCGCTGCGCCACCCGCTCGACCAGGTCGACCATGCCCGGGTCGAACTCGACCGGCTCGAAGCGAGCGAGCGAACGGGTCCGCGCGTCGAGCTCGTGCCGGTCGGCGACGCGCGCCAGGAGCTCGCGCAGCCGCTCCTCGGCCTGCTGGAGCACCTGCTCGTCGGTGTGGCGCAGGTCGACGGTGAACCGGGCCGACGCCGGCACCACGTTGACCAGGTTCGGCACCAGGTCGAGCCGACCGACAGTGCCCACCTGGGCGCCGCCCAGCTCGGCGGTGATCGCGTGGACCCCGACGACCACCTCGGCGGCGCCGAGCCCGGGATCGCGCCGCAGCGCCATGGGCGTCGTCCCTGCGTGCGCCGACCGGCCCACGAGGTCGACCTCGGTCCAGGAGATGCCCTGGACGCCCTCGACGACGCCGATCGTCGTGCCCTCCGCCTCGAGCACCGGACCCTGCTCGATGTGGAGCTCGACGAAGGCGTGCGGGAACGCGGCGGCCGGGCACGGAGCCGGGCCGGCGTACCCGATGCGAGCCAGCTCGTCGCCGAGTCGGGCGCCGTCGTCGGCGGCCCGCACGTCGAGCGCAGCCTCGAGGGCCATGCCGCCGACGTGGACGAGGCTGCCGAGCATGTCGGGCGCGAACCGCGCCCCCTCCTCGTCGGTGAAGAACGCCACCGTGATCGGGCGGTCGGTGACGATGCCGGCTCGCTCGAGCGTCTCGATCACCTCGAGGCCGGCGAGCACGCCGAGGTTGCCGTCGAACCGACCGCCGGTGCGCACGGTGTCGATGTGCGACCCGGTCATCACGGGTGCCAGCGAGGGATCGCGACCCGGCCGGGTGGCGAAGACGTTGCCGATCGCGTCGATCACGACCTCGAGGCCGAGGTCGCGCATCCAGCTCACCACGAGATCG
>JALOLG010000415.1 GCA_025456105.1 Ilumatobacteraceae bacterium
GCGTAGTGCGCGACCAGCTCGGTGAAGTACTCGACGAACCGGCGGGTGCCCTCGGCCGCCCGTGCCGCCTGCGTGCTGCGGTCGTTGGTGCCGAACACGATGGCTGCCAGCTGGCTGCTCCACGTCTTGAACTCGTCACGATCGTCGGGCGGCACGCCGAGCAGCTCCGCGATCACGATGGCCGGCACCGGGAAGGCCAGCGCCCGGTGCACGTCGACCACCTCGCCGTCGCGCAGCCTCGCCTCCATCTCGTCGAGGCAGCCGTCGACGATCTCGTGCACGTGCGGGCGCAGCGCCTCCACGGCCTTCGGCGTGAAGGCCCGCCGCACCGGCTCGCGCAGCCGCTCGTGCGCTGGCGGGTCGTGGAACACCATCCAGCCGCGCAGCAGCTCGAAGGTGGGGCCGAGCAGCTCGCGTGCGTCGGTGCCGAGCCGTGCCTCCAGCGGCGTGAGGCGGTCCGACGACAGCCGGGTGTCGCGGAACCCGGCCTGCACACCGGCGTGCGTGGCGACGAACCACGCGCGGTGCTCGGGGAGCCAGGTCACGGGTGCGTGCTCGCGCAGGTCGCGGTACACCTCGTGCGGGTCGCGGATCGCCGCGGCGCTGAGCAGGTCGGTGATCACCGCCGCCATCCGATCACACGCCCGGCCGAGGGCTACAGTCCGCCTCGACCGAGGAGCCCGCCATGGAAGCCGATCCCGCACCGCTCGATCCCGGCTCGGCGGGGGTGATCCGACAGCTCGTGGCCTCGGCGCTCGAGCGCCATCCCGACGACCCGCTCCTGGCCGACCTCCTGCCGCGGTACTACGCCGAGATCCCCGAGGCGGACGTCGACGACGGCGACTCCGAGCGACTGCTCGCGAGAGCGGTCGAGCACCTCGGCACCGCGCGGCGTCGCGCTCGGGGACTGACGGTCGCGCGGATCGTGCACGTCCCTGGTCCGGCGCGCCCCACCGATGCCCGGTCGGTGCTGTACGTGGTCACCGACGACGCCCCGTTCCTCGTCGACACGGTCCGGATGGTGCTCGACACCCACGGGCTCGGCATCCACCTCCTGGTGCACCCGATGCTGCCGGTGCGGCGTGACGCCGATGGGCTGGTCGAAGCGATCGGCGACGGGCCGGTCGAAGCCTGGACCCAGGTGGAGATCGACCGCTGTCCCGACCACCTCGTGGAGGTGGTCGAGCGCGAGGTCGTGGCGGCCACCGACGAGGTCCACCTGTCGGTGCGCGACTACCCCTCGATGCGCGACCGGCTCGCCGCGCTCCGGGCGCTCGACCCGCTCGTGGGCTGGCTGGCCGACGAGCACCTGGTGTTCCTCGGCGCCGCCACCTACGACACCGACGCCGCCGGTGGACTGGTCCTGCGACCCGACAGCTGCCTCGGGATCCTGCGAGCCGATCACTCGATCGATCCGCCCCACCCGGCCCCCGGCTCTCCGCTCCTCGCCGGGCGCTTCTGGCTGGCCCGGGCCGAGCGGGTGTCGCACATCCACCGCGCTGCGCGCCTGGTGTGCGTGACCGCTCTCGACGAGCAGGGCGCGGTGCACCGGTTCGTGGGCCTGCTCGCGTCCGGCGCCTATCGACAGAGCGTGATGGCCATCCCGACGATCGGCGACCGCGCCCGGGCCGTGCTGGGGCTCTTCGAGGGCAGGCAACGTCCTCGAGACCCTGCCGCGCGACGTCGTGTTCGAGCTCGACGCCGATCGCCTCGGGCAGCTCGTCATCGACATCGTGGGGCTCCAGGAGCGCAGCCTCGTGCGGCTCTTCGACGTGCCCGAGCCGGTCGGGCCCTTCACCACGGTGCTCGCGTTCCTCCCGCGGAGCCGGTTCGAGGCCGGCCTCCCCGACCGGGTGGCGGCGATCGTGGGGGAGGCCTTCGCCAGCGAGGTCCGCGACGTCGAGTCGCTCGTCGGCACCAGCTCGCTCGCACGCATCACCATGACCGTCAAGGTGGGTGACACCGAGCGGCGACCGGATCTCGACCACGTCGCCGACCTGGTCGAGCTGGCCACGCGGACCTGGCACGACCGAGCGCTCGACGCGCTCGTCGAGCAGTACGGGGACGAGCGCGGCCGCGATCTCTGCGAGCGCATCGGCACCGCCGCCCCGGCGAGCTTCCGGGCGACCATCGCGCCCGAGCGCGCCGTCACGCACCTCGACTGCATCGACCGTGCGCTCACGTCCGCATCGGGTGTCGCCACGGCGCTCGTGCACGACACCGACGCACCCGACGACGAGTGGCGCTTCTGCGTGGCGCGACGCGACGAGCCGCTGTCGCTCGCCGACCTCCTGCCGATCCTCGGTCACATCGGGTTGCAGGCGCTCGACGAGCACCCCGACCAGTTCTGCGTCGGCGATCGCCTGGTGCAGCTGTACGACGTGCGCGTCCGGCTGCTCGGTGGAGCCGTGCTCGATCCGATGCGGGTCGGCGAGATGCGGCTCGCGTTCGAGGGCCTGCTCGCGGGCACGGTGGAAGCCGACGACCTCAACCGGCTGGTGGCGCTCGCCGGGATCGGTGTGGGGCAGGTGGCGGTGCTGCGCCTCTACGTGCGCTACCTGCGCCAGATCGGCTTCGGCTTCAGCCAGGCCTACGTCGAGGAGGTGCTCGCCCGCAACGCAGCCGCGACGGTCGCCCTGGTCGACCTGTTCGAGGCTCGGCTCGAGCCCGGGGTGCGCGACCGTGACGCGACGGTCACGGCCGCCCGCACCGAGCTCACCACGTGCCTCGACGAGGTCGAGGCACTCGACGACGACCGCATCCTGCGCAAGCTGGCCGAGCTGATCGCCGCCACCACCCGCACCAACGCGTACCGGTCGCCATCGACGCTCGCGGTGAAGCTCGACCCGTCGGCCATCGCCGACCTCCCCGAGCCGCGCCCGCAGTTCGAGATCTTCGTCTGCTCGCCCGAGGTGGAGGGCGTCCACCTCCGGGGCGGGCCGATCGCCCGTGGCGGGCTCCGCTGGAGCGACCGTCGCGAGGACTTCCGCACCGAGGTGCTCGGCCTCGTGAAGGCCCAGATGGTGAAGAACGCCGTGATCGTGCCCGTGGGAGCGAAGGGCGGCTTCGTGGTGAAGCGCCCACCGGCCGATCCGGCCGACCTCCGTGGCCACGTCGAGGTCTGCTACCGGGCGTTCGTGTCCGCGATGCTGTCGCTCACCGACGACGTGCGCGGCTCGGACGTCGTCCACCCCGAGCGCACCGTCGTGCACGACGGGCCGGATCCGTACCTCGTCGTCGCGGCCGACAAGGGCACCGCGTCGTTCAGCGACCTCGCCAACTCCGTCGCCGAGGAGCACGGCTTCTGGCTCGGCGACGCCTTCGCCTCCGGTGGCAGCGCCGGGTACGACCACAAGGCGATGGGCATCACCGCGCGCGGCGCCTGGGAGAGCGTGCGGCGCCACGCCCGCACGCTGGGGCTCGACGCCGATCGCGACGAGCTGACGGTCGTCGGGATCGGCGACATGTCGGGCGACGTGTTCGGCAACGGGCTCCTGCGGTCGCCGCACGTGCGCCTCGTGGCGGCGTTCGACCATCGCCACGTGTTCCTCGACCCCGATCCCGACCCGGCGGCCTCGTTCGCGGAGCGCCGCCGCCTCTTCGAGCTGCCCCGATCGAGCTGGGCCGACTACGAGCCGTCGCTCATCTCGGCGGGCGGTGGGGTCTACCCCCGGACGGTGAAGTCGATCGAGCTGTCGGCGCGGGCGCGAGTCGTGCTCGGCACGGATGCCACCACCGTGTCGCCGATCGAGCTCATCCGCATCATCCTCCGCGCGCCGGTCGACCTGCTGTGGAACGGCGGCATCGGCACCTACGTGAAGGCCTCGACCGAGCATCACGCCGACGTGGGCGACCGCGCCAACGACGCCGTGCGCGTGAACGGCGCCGAGCTGCGCTGCCGGATGGTGGGCGAGGGCGGCAACCTGGGGTTCACCCAGCTCGGCCGCATCGAGTACGACCTCGCCGGCGGCTTGATCAACACCGACGCGATCGACAACTCGGCCGGCGTCGACTGCAGCGACCACGAGGTCAACATCAAGATCCTCCTCGGCGGCGCGGTCGCGGACGGCGAGCTGACCCGCGAGTCCCGCGACCGGCTGCTGGCCGAGATGACCGACGAGGTCGCCGATCTGGTGCTCGACAACAACCGCGCGCAGACGCTCGCGCTCATGATCGCCCGGCGCCAGGCACTGCCCCTGGTGAACGTCCACGCCCGCTACCTCGACCTGCTCGTGGCGGAGCGGTGGCTCGATCGC
>JALOLG010000046.1 GCA_025456105.1 Ilumatobacteraceae bacterium
GTCCACCACTGCATCGGTGCACCGCTGGCGCGGCGCGAGGGGCAGCTCGCCCTGAGGTGGATGGTGGATCGGTTCGAGTCGGTCGAGCTGGTGGGCGACGTCGCGGTCAACCAGCCGTTCATCCTCCGCGGGCTGACGACGCTGCCGATCCGCTGGACCACCCGCCGCTGAGGCCAGCACCGGAGCCCGGGTCGGTCCGCGTCGTCGGATGCGGTGGGCGCGTCGTACCGTGCGGGCATGGCCGGTGGGGGCGCGCACGAGGGACGGGTCGCGGTCGTCACGGGCGCCGCGAGCGGCATCGGACGAGCCGCGGTGGAGCTGCTCCACGAGCAGGGTGCGTCCGTCGTGGCGGTCGACCTCGATCCCGAGCGCCTCGCGTGGACGGCCGGCCTCGATCGCGTCGCCGTCGTCGCCGGCGACGTCACCGACCCGGCCACTGCCGACGCGATGGTCGCCACGGCGGTCGATCGGTTCGGCCGGCTCGACGCTGCGGCGCTCAACGCCGGCATCCCGGCGGGTGGCGATCTCCTGACGCTCCCGGTGGAGGTGTTCGAGCGCGCCTGGGCGGTGAACGTCAAGGGCGTCCTGCACGGCATCCGCGCCGCGGTGCCCGCGATGCGCGCGGTGGGCGGCGGGCGCATCGTGGTGACCGCGTCCACGAGCGGGCTTCGCGCCGACCCGTCGCTGTGGGCCTACAACTCCGCCAAGGCGGCCGCCATCAACCTCGTCCGCGGCGCAGCGCTCGACCTCGCGCTCGACGGCATCACCGTGAACGCCGTCTGCCCCGGGCCCACCGAGACCGGCATGACGTCGGCCATCAAGGCCGCGCCGGAGCGCTACGAGGGCCTGCGGCGCGCCCTGCCGATGCAGCGCTGGGGCCAGCCCCACGAGATCGCCGCCGTCATCGCGTTCCTCGCCTCGCCCGCCGCGAGCTTCGTCACCGGTGTCGCGGTCCCGGTCGACGGCGGCGTCACGGCGAGCACCGGCCAGTTCCTGCCCCGCGACCACTGATCCACCACGAGCCTCGAAGGAGCACCACGTGTCCGAGCACCCCGAGAACTACGAGGACGTCACGATCTACGGCCTCGACGACGACGTGGAGGAGCAGCTCCTCCTCGCGCACAACGAGTGCACGTTCATCTGGTCGAACAAGGAGGGCTGGCCGGTCGGCGTGATCATGTCGTACATCTGGCGCGACGGGAAGTTCTGGCTCACCGCCTCGGGCCAGCGCGCCCGCATCGCCGCAGTCCGCCGCGACCCGCGCGTGTGCATCGTGGTCACCTCCACCGGCTCCCCGCTGCCGCGCAACAAGACCGTGACCTACAAGGGCCTGTGCACCGTGCACGACAGCCGCGAGGTCAAGGACTGGTTCTACCCCGACTTCTCCGAGGCGCTCCAGGGTGCCGACCCGGTGCGCCGCGACGCGTTCGCGAAGTTCCTCGACTCGCCTCGTCGGGTGATCCTCGAGGTCGAGCCCACCCAGCGCATCGGCTACGACGGAGCGAAGATGGGCAAGGCCACGAACGAGTGGATGAAGCGGCAGGCCCAGGAGCAGTGATGCAGCTCGACGACCTGGTCCACCGCGACCCCGAGGCGATCCGCTGCCCGTACCCGATCTTCGAGCAGCTCCGCCGCGACCAGCCCATCACGTACCACGACGAGCTCGGGGCCTGGGTCGTCACCCGCTACGACGACGTCAAGGCGATCCTCGTCGACACCGCGCGCTTCTCGAGCCGCATGCCCACCGGGCCGCAGCAGCTCGGCAGCGTGCTCGCCGAGTCGATGGCCGCGCTCGCCGCCGACCCGTCGATGGCCGAGGTGTTCGAGGCCGTGATGGGCCGTCGCGGTCAGGCGGCCGTGCTCCTCAACGCCGACCCGCCCGAGCACCGTCGGCAGCGGGTGCTGGTGAACGGCGCGTTCCGGCCGATGCAGCTGCGGGCGCTCGAGCCGAAGGTGCAGGAGGTGGCCACCCGGCTGCTCGACGCCTGCTGCGATCCGGCCCGGATCGATTCTGCGACCGGCCGCATCGAGGTGGAGTTCGTGCACGAGTTCGCGGTCGGGCTGCCGATGGAGATCATCGCCCACGCCCTCGGCGTCGACGACGACGACCTCGCCACGTTCAAGCGCTGGTCCGACGATCTCGTGATGCCCGTCGGGAACCACGCCCCCACCGTCGAGCAGACGCGCGGCTACCTCGTGTCGAGCAAGGAGTTCGCCGAGTACTTCTCCGCCAAGCTCGCCGAGCGCCGGGCCACCCCCACCGGCGACCTGATCTCCGACGTCGCCAACGCCGAGCTCGACGGCGAGCAGCTGTCGGAGGCCGAGATGCTCGGCATGCTCCAGCAGTTCCTCGTGGCCGGCAACGAGACCACCACCAACCTGCTCACCAACATCTGCCACCGGTTCGCGATCGACCCGGCGGTGCAGGCGCAGGTGCGCGCCGACCGCTCGCTGGTCGAGGGGCTGGTGGAGGAGGCGCTGCGCTACGAGGCCCCGGTGGGTGGCCTGTTCCGCCAGGCCAAGGACGACGTCGAGATCGGCGGCGTCACGATCCCGGCCGGCGACCACGTCTGGCTGCTGTACGCCTCGGCGAACCGCGACGACGCGAAGTTCGCCGACGCGGCCACCTTCGACCCGTGCCGGGGCAACGCCCGCGACCACCTCGCGTTCGGGCACGGCGAGCACTTCTGCATCGGTGCGGGCCTCGCGCGCGCCGAGGCCCGCATCGGCACCAACGCGATCCTCGACCGGATGGACGACATCCGGCTCGCCGAGGGGAACACCTACCCGTGCGCCGACACGTTCGTGCTGCGCGGGCTCCAGGAGCTGCGGGTCAGCTTCGTGCCGCGCTGACGAGCGGGGCGAACCGCTCGGGCACCTCCAGCCACGCCGTCGGATCGGCCACGCCTGACCAGAAGTTGTGCTCGACGATCACGTCGTCGAAGCCGTGTGCCGCTGCGGCGGCGACCTCGTCGGCGAGGCGCGCCACGACGTCGCCCTCCGGGGTGGGGGCGTGGGGGTACTGCGCGAACACGCGGTGGTGGATCGTGAGCGGTGCCAAGTCGGCGGGGCGGGCGGCGCTCATGCCGGCGGCCAGCTCGGCCACCCGGTCGACCGGCAGCCCGGCCGGGTTCCAGCCGTCGAACAGCCGGGCGGTGCGCTCGAGGCCAGCCGCGCTCCACATGCCCGACAGCAGCGGGGGTCGCGGGCGCTGGAGCGGCTTCGGGCGGATGATCGAGGCCGGCACGTCGAAGTGCGGGCCGTGGTGCTCGACCGGGTCGTCACCCCAGCACGCCAGCAGCGCCGGGACGAAGTCGTCCATGCGAGCGCCGCGGCGGGTGACGTCGGTGCCTGCCGCGTCGTGCTCCTCGGCCGACCACCCCACGCCGAGGCCGACGCTGAGTCGGCCACCGGACAGCAGGTCGACCGTGGCGAGTCGCTGCGCGAGCGGGACCGGCCAGTGGTTGCCGGCGACGAGGATCGACGTGCCGAGCCGCACCGACTGCGTCCAGCCGGCGACCGCCGCGAGCAGCTCGGTGGGCGCGAGGACGCTGCGGTACTGCTGGGGGATCGGCGCACCGGGCCGACCGGCGTACCCGCGGCGGGGCTCGAGCGGCCACATGAAGTGGTCCTGCACCCAGAGGCTCGTGTAGCCGTGCTCCTCGGCGCGCACGCAGAACTCGCGCAGCAGCCCCGGGTCGAGGCCCTCGCCCAGCTGCGGGAGGCACAGGCCGACGCCGGTCATGCCGCGCTGTCTGCGTCGCTGCGTGCGTCGGGGCTCGCCACCCAGTGGATCGCGTTGGCGAGCACCCGTCGGAACGACGGGTCGGCGTACGTGACGGGACCGTCGCCGAACTGCAGGTACACGATCGGGCTCCGCCCGGCGTGCGTGGTCCAGCCGACGAGGTCGCTCCCGGGCGGATGGGTCCAGCCCTCGTTGCTGTTGCGCCGGCCCCGGATCGCGAGGTCGGCGCTGAAGAACTGCGACGCGTCGCTGGTGTCGAACCGGGTGCGCAGCAGCGGTGTGACGCGGTCGGTGAGCACCGGGAAGCAGTACAGCTCGTCGGTGAGCGTGAACGCCTCGCCCAGACCGGCGCACACGGGGTGCTCCCGATCGAGCACCTCGACGGTGTGGGTGACGTCGAACAGGTAGCCCGAGTCGGGGTAGGCGACGCCGTGCAGCTCGCCGGGCGCGTAGTGGAACCGGCCGCCCACGATGTCGGCGTACTCGGGCCAGCGCGGCCACGAGGCGATCGCGTGGTGGAGGAACACCAGGCCGGTGCCCGCGTCGAGCAGCTCGGCGATGACGCCGCGCTGCTCGGCGGTGGGCTCCACGAGCTCGACGGGCGGGTCGTCGCGGGTGAAGCGGAGGCCGGGCATGTCGTAGAAGACGACGACGTCGTGGCCGGTGGCCGGCGCCCCGGCGCCCGTCCAGCGGATGCCGTCGATGGCGTCGAACACGGCGAAGAACGGCTCGGCCTCGAACGGGTGGCCGCCGGTGACGACGAGCACGTCGAGCACGTCGGGATCGGCCATCACGCCCGCCCCACGAAGGCCCACTCGCCCATGATCTCGTTCTCGTGGGCGAGCCGCTCCTCGAGGATCGCCCGCCCGGTCAGGTGGCGGGCGTCGTCGCCCGCAGCCATGACGACCTCGAGCGCGGCGCCCATCGCGCGGCCGGCGAGGTCGTAGGTGGCGCACACGTCGTCGAGGTGGAGGCTCTCGGACCGGCCCGCCTCGTAGGCCGCGAGGGCGGCGTCGACCGCGGTGGACGCCGGGTGCGCGGCGGCGACGTCGGTGGCGAAGGCCACCATCGCCGCGGTCTCGTCGCGCATCCAGGCGATCTCGTGCGCGGCCCGGGCGGCGCAGTTGCGCAGGACGTTCTCCATCATCTGGATGGCCACCTTCACCGTCGGGTCGTCGACCGCGGCATCGATGGTGGTGAGGAGCTCGTGGCGGCAGTCGAGGATGATCTGCTCGGTGGTGGGTCGCGACAGCATCAGGCGGCGCCTCCTGGGGGCGGGGTGCAGCCGGCCAGGAAGTTGTTGTGGCCGACGGTGAGGGCGTTGAGCGTGTAGGTGGTCATGAGCCCGCTGTTGCGGCCCTCGGCCATCGCACCGGCGCCACCGAGCACCTGGGCGTAGACGGTGATGGCCGCGAGCGACGAGAAGTAGGCCATGGTGTCGAGGTTCACGGCCTCCTCGCTGAAGCCGGTGCGCTCGCGGTAGCGGGCGAGGAAGCCCTCGGGGTCGGCGGCGAACAGGTTCGGACCCGATGCCGACGAGTAGACGTTGTAGTAGCCGAGGTCCTCGCGGGGGTCGCCGACGTGCGCGAGCTCCCAATCGATCACCTGGTGCTCGTGGCCGCCGTCGTGGGTGGGGGCGATCATGATGTTGGCCGGCTGGAAGTCGCTGTGCACGAGCCGCAGCGGCAGCGGTGGCGGGCGGTGGGCGTCGAGCCACGCGGCCACGTAGAGGAGGAACGGATTGGCCTCGACGTGCCCGTGCTCGGCCTGGCGGAACCGGTCGATCAGCCGGCCCAGGTACGCGTCCCAGTCGTCGGGCACCTCGATCACGCCGTGCAGCGGGGCCAGGTCGATCGAGTGGACCCGCGCCATCGTGTCGACGAGCTCGCGGGCGTGGTCGGTGTAGCCGTGCGCGGGGTCGACCCGGTTGAGCACCGCCTGCAGCGAGTCGCCCTCGACGTGGTCGAGCACGATGCACTTGGTGCCCAGGTGCTCACCGGTGGCGTCGTAGGCCCGCGCCGCGGGCATCGCGAGCTCGTCGACCGCGCTGAGCGCGGTGAGCAGCGCCCACTCCAGGTCGCGGTCGGTCTCCATCATCGACTGGCCGGGCGGCGGGTCGCCGCGCAGCACGACTCGCTCGTGGGTGCCGTCGCTCCAGTGGACCTCGGCCCATGCCATGAGCCGGCTGTAGCCACCGACCATGCGCTCGTACGCCACCACGGTGGCCTCGCGGGCGCCGTCGTGCCGCGTGAGGAACGAGGCCAGCCGCTCGGGCATGACACTCGCATCGAACATGCCGATCCCCCCTCGGTAGTGTCGAAATCGATCGTCCGGTTGGTTATCACAAGGGGTGCACCATGGCGATGACGGAGGACCTGGAGGCTCGCGCCCGCGAGCTGCGGCTCGCCCACGCGAACGCCGACACGTGGGCGATCGGGTATCCCGAGGGCGTCGAGTTCGCCGAGCTGCACCCGCTCGACCTCGCCCGCACCCGCATCCCCACCGATCGCTACACCAGCCCGGACTTCCTCCGGTCCGAGATCGAGGCGGTGTGGATGCGCACCTGGCAGATGGCGTGCCGCAGCGAGGACGTCGCCACGCCCGGGTCGTACGCGAGCTACACGATCGCCGATCAGGAGTGGCTCGTCGTGCGTCAGGCCGACGGCTCGCTGAAGGCGCTCTCGAACGCGTGCCGCCATCGCGGCAACATGATCAAGACCGGGTGCGGCACGGCGAGCGAGCTGCGCTGCCAGTACCACCACTGGTGCTGGAACCTCGACGGCTCGCTGCACGAGGTGCCCGACCGGCACCTCTTCACCGGCATCGTCGACGACGAGTACGCGCTCGACGAGGCGGCCTGCGACGAGTGGGGCGGGTTCGTGTTCGTGAACCCGGCCGGCGCCGACGCGGAGCCGCTGCTCGACTTCCTCGGCGACGTCGCCGTGCAGCTCGAGCCGTACCACCTCG
The DNA here is from genome assembly GCA_025456105.1 of Ilumatobacteraceae bacterium. Lineage (GTDB taxonomy): Bacteria > Actinomycetota > Acidimicrobiia > Acidimicrobiales > Ilumatobacteraceae. The sequence continues at coordinate 6,713 of JALOLG010000046.1, forward strand.
ACCGCATGCGGGCGACGATGAGCATCTCCACCGACCTCGCGTGCAACTGGAAGGTGGCGGTCGAGGCGTTCCTCGAGGTGTACCACGTGCAGGGGATCCACCCCCAGCTCATGCCGATGCTCGACGACGTGAACACCGCGTACGAGCTGATCGGTCCGCACAGTCGCATGATCGTGCCCTTCGGCGTGCCGTCGATGCGCCTCGAGCACGTCGACGACGCCGAGGTGTACGAGGCCTTCTCGGCGCGGTCGGGATCGAACGTCACGCACCAGGCCGGCGCCGGCTACAAGGCGTCGGGTCCCGACCCCGCCGAGATGTTCGACGCCGAGGGGCGCTTCGTCGGCGACCACGACATCCGCCAGCACCTCATCGACCGCACCGCCGAGGTGGGCGCCGCGCTGGGGCACGACTACTCCGGGCTCAGCCGCGACCAGCTGGTCGACGACTACCACTACCTGATCTTCCCGGGCCTGGTGTTCAACACCCACGCCGGCGGGTTCCTGCTGTTCCGCATCCGCCCGCACGCCACCGACCCCGACCGCTGCTGGTTCGACGTGTGGCGCTTCGCGTGGCCCGACGAGCACGGGCCTGCGCCCGAGCCGGCGCCCAACGTGTGGGTCGACCAGGGCACGGCCTCGTTCGGGCAGGTGCTCGACCAGGACTTCGCCAACCTGCCGCGGGTGCAGCGCGGGCTGCACTCCCGATCGCTGCGGTTCGTGACGCTCAGCGGCCAGGAGGTGCGCGTGGCCCACGTCCACACCGCGGTCGACGAGCTGCTGGCGCGCGCCGACGCACCCCGCTGACCGGCCAACCTGGTTGAGCCCGCTGGTGGGCTGTGGGAGCCTGTCGGCGTGGCCACGCTCCCCAGCGGCGTGCTGACGTTCGTCTTCACCGACATCGAGGGTTCGACGCGGCTGCTCCGCGAGCTCGGTGACGGGTACGACGACGTCGCCTCGCTCCACGATGCGCTGCTCCGCGAGGTGTGGCAGGCCCACGGGGTCGTCGAGGTGGCCACCGAGGGCGACGCGTTCTTCCTCGTCGCCGACGACGCGACCCCAGCGGTGGCGGCAGCAGCCGCGGCACAACGAGCGATCGCCGAGGCGACGTGGCCGCACGGTGTGTCGCTGCGGATCCGGATCGGTGTGCACACCGGCTATGCCGTGCCCAGCGGTGACAACTACCGGGCGCTCGCGGTGCATCGGGCGTCGCGGATCGTCGACGCAGCGAACGGTGGCCAGACGCTGCTGACGAGCGACGTGGTCACCCGGCTGGGCGTCGTACCGATGGCGCAGTGGCGGTCGCTCGGTCGCTTCCAGGTCCGCGACTTCGACGAGCCGATCGAGCTGTGGGCGCTCGATGCCGAGGGCACCGTCACCGATCCGCGACCGCCGCGCGTCCGACCAGCCGACCGCCACAACCTCGTGCGACCCACGACGTCGCT